>BNXY01000041.1 GCA_025999935.1 Bacteroidia bacterium
TAAACACAGACCCTTCGCGCGGCATCGACAAAACGCTTGTGGCCAGACTGTCGGCAGGTGCTTACATTAAAAACGGAGAGGCCATACTGATTACCGGAGCTGCGGGCTGCGGTAAGTCTTTCATCGCGTCCGCCTTCGGACAGAGGGCTTGTCGTCAAGGGTTTACGGTTGCCTATTACAACATGCAGAAATTGCTTGTCCGACTGAAACTATCCCGTCTGGACGGCTCAATCATCAAACTCTTCGACCGGTTGGCGAAAACCGATTTGTTAATCATTGACGACTTCGGATTGACCGCTTTGCAGGGACAACAGCAAACTGATTTTTTGGAAATCATCGAAGACCGACATGCTAAACGTTCGACCATAATTGTCAGTCAACTTCCTGTCGCAAGCTGGTTTGACGTAATGGGAGAGGCGGTAATTGCAGATGCTATCCTCGATAGAATTGTGCATACTGCTCATCGTTTTGAATTAAAAGGTGAGAGTTTAAGAAAAAAACTGTAATTTTGTCATGGCTAATCAAGAGTGACGAGCCACAAAGTGGGTGGGTATCGCCGAAATCGCTGGGTGGGTAGCGCCGAAATTTGCAAGCACATTCACAACATCATTTACTCCATCATTTACTCCATCATTTACTCCATCATTTACTCCATCATTTACTCCATCATTTACACCCTCACGAATAATTTTAGTAATCTTATCTATTTGATTTATAGCAACATTTACACCCTCATTTAAACTATTTTTTACTCCATCATTTAATGTTTCATTTTCTAAGAAAGCCGGATGTATCGGAAGCGTTGTGATGAAATAACTATAGTCTTCATCGGTTTCAAATTGAGGTTCCGGAGAACCATTCTTTGCCATTTCTCTGCGGATAATTGGAATACCAGTTCCACGACCTTCCGTCATATCCAATTCTTTCAGAAAATCGCCAATTCTTCGGTTACGATACCGCCGATTGCGGATAATTCCTTTTTTCACTTCATCTAATTTGGTGCTTCGGGCAGGGCCTCCGTAATTGATAATTTCAATGGCATTGGGTAAAATACGAATTTCTACAGGCTCTCTTTCCTCGTAGCTCCGATGATATATGCTATTCACAATGGCTTCTTCCAAAGCACGATACGGATAGTTCCATGCCCTATTTGCTTGTGCTTGGTCGGGCAACTTGTATATTCTTTCTTTCAAAACAACACTTTCCAATTGTTGAAGCGCACTTTGTATTTGTATATGAATAGGCCCGGTAATTGCCGGCTTTTCTTGGATAAAGTTCTTCATCAGGCCCGCTTACTAAATCCATAGACCTATAAATTTCCTTTAAGGATTAAGCATTAAATTGCTCTACCAAAGCGCTTTTTACATCAATTAGATAGTCTCTTACCAGTAAAAAGGTCTTCGATTGCCTCCCGCTGCCCGAATCACAAGCACTTCCACATCGTCAATGGTTTCAATACTGATTTTTGGGGCATAAAAAGGTCGGATAAGATTGTTGAATCCTATCATTTGTTCGGATTGCCCCAATGCTTGATAATTTGCTTCATTTCAGATGTTACAATTACCTGTATTTTAGTCTTTTTCTTGGATGTATTTATAGTTTTACTTCTATAGAAACTCAGCTCGCCATTTTCGATATTACCATACTTTAATTTCAGCGTATCAACGATATTGATTCCATTGCACAAATACGAGAAAAACACAAGTCGCGGTAATGTTCCGTAGCTTCCAAACCATCTGAAAAAGAGATGATTTCCTTAATTTGTTTAAGTGTTAGTGCAAGTTTTCGCCCTTCTCCTTCAGGTATATCATACTTGTCCTTTCCAAACGGATACAGGCTTGACCGTATCAGTCCGGATTTAATGGCATCATTTATAACAGTCCGCAATCCCCGAATATACATACCGATAGTTGTATAGGATTTTCCGGCATCAACCATGTGTTTTTCGTACCGTTTAAGCCAAGCCACAGTAATACTTTCAAACGAAATATTATCTCCGCCAAATTCGGCGATACTGTGCAATGCACATTCATAAAACATCTTCGTTCCTACCCGTTCTTCATTCTTCAACAGTTCAATTTTGGACTTGAAAGCCGAATTGACGGAATTAACAATGCCTTTGCCCAATTGAACGTTTAAGGAATCGAAAGTAAAGCCTTTGCCATCTTCCAACAACTGCACCGATTCTTTGACCTTTTCAAATGTCAGTTGAATATCCTTTTTGATAGCAGAAAGTTCCGAAGCCTTCGCTTTTGGAAGTCTCTCCCACTCGTCCGACGTTAATTCTTTGCCGGTCGCATAATATTTCCGGTCGCGCTTCCACGTAACCCGAATTTTTATCGGATATTTTCCTGATACATTTTCTCGCCGATTGTCCAACATTGAACAACAAGTAAATATAAAAATAAGAAAATGTATCAAAAGGGGCTATTTGTCACTACGGATCAGAAGGTTACAGGTTTGAATCCTGTCGGGGTCACAAAAAATCAAAGCAAAATAAAGTAAAATCCTGATTTTCAATGAAATCAGGATTTTTGCTTTTAAAGTCCCCCACCCTTTTTTGCTTCAACCATTCATTCAAAAAAAGTCACTATCTCATTATCCAATAACCGGCACACGTCTTCATTATCCATCCATTCATTCCGTCCGTCATTCTCGCGAAAAATTTTAATTGTTTATACTGTTGTTAATTATTTCTTTTCAAAACCGCCTTTGAATCTCGTTCAGCGTAAATTTCTCTGCAAATACAACGCATAATAACGTTCACTTTTACGTGATTTCAGGGCGCTGGTAGTGCTTGGCGTTAGTAGTCTGATTTCAAGCGAGAAAAAAGGGTAACAAATCAGGCTGTCCGCTTGATTTGTTACTAAAATAAATTGCAAAAGGAGTTTGAAAAATCGGCTCAAATCGTCAAAGAAAAGAAAATCCGCGAACAATTGATTCCGGTTATTCGTAATATTATGGAGAGGTCAAGAACGAAAAAAGACTTGGAATCGCTGTTGAAAAAGGAAAAGATTCAGGTTGTTTTTCGGGAAACCAATTTCAAGAGAAATTCAGTAATTTGGAAAATGAAAATCCAGTATTTGAAGAATCTTAAGAAGAAAAAACGGAGATATGGGAGGCAATTATAAATTCAAAAACAAACCATGGCAACATCTATTAAAATAAAATTCAGAAATTCAACTATCCAAGATAAGGAAGGCGTACTTTATATTCAATTGATACGCAATCGAAAAATCAAATTAATCACTACCCGCTTCCGGCTTTATGCCTGTGAATGGGATGCGCAGCGGGCATCCGTCAAATTGGATAATGACCATCCGGAAAGGGAAAGTTATTTGCAATCCGTTAAAACCGGATTAAAAGAAGAAATAAAACAAATACGCGGATTGATTGCGATGCTTGACAAGCGAGGCGATTATACGGTCGATGAATTGGCTGATTATCATGTCAATCATTCTTTTAACGGCAATCTGTTTCCTTTCATCGACTACCAAATCCGAAAATTCAAATCCGAAAACCGGAAAAAGACGGCATCCGTATATGCGACTGTAAAACGGAGTTTCTCGCGTTTTCGTGGCGGACAAGACCTGAAAATAGACAAGATTGATAACGAAATGATTTTGAAATATGAAGCTTATCTGAAAAGTATCGGAATGGCCCCCAATAGCACATCCTGTTATATGAGGGCATTTCGGGCGATTTACAATCAATCCGTAAATAAAGGGCTAAGCACGCAAAAGAATCCGTTTCGGGAAGTTTATACAGGGATTGCCAAAACCGTTAAACGCGCTGTGAATGAAGATATAATCAGCCGTTTGAAAAACTTGGATTTATCGGAATATTCCGAATTGGAATTGGCGCGTGATTTTTTCATGTTCAGTTTTTATATGCGCGGAATCTCTTTTGTCGATATGGCAAACCTCCGGCAAAACAATATCAAAAACGGTTACATCACTTATTCGCGCAGCAAAACAGGACAAAGCCTGACGATAAAGATAGAAAAATGTATGGCGGAAATTATCAAACACTACGATAGTCAAGCGGTAGATGATTATGTACTACCTATTTACAACAAAACCAATTACGACCACAGCAGCCATTTGCGCACCTACAACAAACGCCTGAAACGAATATCCAAACTCTTGGAATTGGAAAAATCATTGAGTTCGTATGTTGCACGACATTCATGGGCGACCTTGGCGCTTCACAAAGGGATATCCGTAGAAATTATCAGTGAAAGCATGGGACATGAAAATGAAAACACGACTCGCATCTATTTAGCATCTTTAGACCAATCCATTATTGATAAAGCCAATGCGGAAATAATTGCTTTAAAATGAAAAGACCACCTCTTGTTTAGAGGCGGTACTGTAAGGAAAAAATCAAGTTGCAAATATACTAAATAATTTATAATCAATATATGATACAATTAACTTTTTTTCAACAAAATGAGTATAATAATTGGTGCTTTCATTTAAATATCTGTATATCAATGTGTTTGCATGGATGTTTTTAAATAAAAAAATCTGAAAAAGTTACTATTTCTTTTGTGGCTCATTATTCGCTATTTATGATTTTGATTCTATGATTTTCGGAAAGTTATTTAATAATATGTTTATAAATTGGGAGAAGTAAAGAAATATTTCTATGTATTCTATTTGAAATAAAATAGTTATGAGTTCTAAGAATTGTAGTACCGCCTCTAAACAAGAAGAGGTACTGAAGAAAATTACAGCAGAGCACAGCAACAGAAAACAAAAGTATAATAGAATCCAATTAAAAGAGCTTTGTTTTCCGCTGTTTTGTATCTAAATGTGAAGTGTATTATTAGAGAATAATTATAAACAATATCAAATTAAAGGGATTAAAATAACTAATTATGGCAATTAATTTAACAAAAGGACAGCGCATAGAAATTGGGCTGTCAAAAGTAGGGGTCGGCTTGGGCTGGAAACCGAACGAAGAAACAGGGTTTGATTTTGACCTTGATGCGTCGGCATTTATGCTGGGTGTAAACAAAAAACTGCCGAAAGACGAGTTTTTTGTGTTTTACAACAATCTTTGTGGAAGAGGTCACCGCGCATATACAGATAGCACAGGTGACCATAACGAATGTGCAGAAAAGTATCACTGTACAGATGGACTGTTTGGTGTTCGCAGTTTGGGCGATGATACTACTGGTGGCAGTAGCGATGGGGATGACGAAACTTTAACCTTAGATTTGGCAAAAGTTCCGTCTGAAATTACAGAAATTGTATTTACAGTAACCATCCACGATTACGAAACTCGCCGCCAAACCTTCGGGCAAGTGCATAAGTCATTTATTCGTATTTACAATGCGCAAACAAATGAGGAAATTCTAAAATATGAATTGGACGAAGATTTTTCAGTAGAAGCGGCAGTTGAATTTGGTCGCCTCTATAAAAGAAATGGCGAATGGAAATTTGAAGCTATTGGAGACGGATATCCCACAAAAAAAGAAAGAGATAATGGTTATAATGGACCTGGTGGGTTACAATATTTTGTGAATAAATACGCATAATAATTCTACAACTATGGCAATTAATCTAAACAAAATTACCCTCGAAAAGCAGGGCGACAGTCATAAAATTGACTTGACGAAAGGCGGAGAAAACGCCTCAAAAGAAATTGTTATCAATCTGAATTGGTCGCAAGAAAAACAAGGCGGCTGGTCAAAATTCTGGAATGGCGACAAATCTATTGACCTTGATTTAGGCGTTTGGTACGAATTGCATAACGGCGCAAAATCGTGTATCGACGGTTTGCAGTTCGCTCATGGACAAGGTGGCACAAAAAATCAAGTGTCGAAACAGGGCAGTTACATTCAAAAACCGTGGATTTGGCACAGTGGCGACGACCAATCTGGTTCTTCAGCCGACGGCGAAAACATTCTGATAAACCCGCAAGGGCTTTCCGACCTGAAACGCATTACGGTTTACACCTTTATATATGAAGGTGCGGCAAAGTGGAACGAAACCAATGCCGTGGTAACGGTAAAAGTTTCGGGAAATCCGGATATTGTTGTTGAAATGGGCAAACAGTACAGTTCTCAAAAGTTCTGTGCTATAGCTGAAATCCTTTTTGACACTAATTCGATAACAGTTAAAAAACTCGTAACATTCCATAGTGGACACGACGATTGCGACAAGACTTACAAATGGGGAATGCAGTGGCGAGCGGGCAACAAATAATATTCATCAAAAAAAATACAACTAATGGCAATTAATTTAGAAAAAGGAGGACGTGCAACGCTTTCCCTCCCAAAATTTGTAATCGGGTTAGGTTGGGATGCCAATTCGTCAAGCACAGGTGTTGATTTCGACCTGGATGCTTCGGTTTTTATTCTCGGCGAAAACAAAAAATGTTTATCCGATGAATACTTTGTATTTTACAATAATCTGAAATCGCCCGATGGAGCAGTGGAACACACAGGCGACAACCTCACCGGAGATGGCGATGGCGACGACGAAAGTATCAAAGTTGATTTGTCTAAAATAAATTCCGCAGCTTCGGAAATCTGCATTGTTGTAACCATTCACAAAGCAGAAGAACGCCGTCAAAACTTTGGACAGGTACGTAATTCATTTGTCAGAATTTACAATCCAGACAACAACGAAGAACTTTTGAAATATGAATTGGAAGAAGATTTTTCGGTAGAAACAGCCGTTGAGTTTGGAAGAATTTACAAACGCAACGGAGAATGGAAATTTGAAGCCGTCGGCGTAGGACAAAAGGGTGGTTTGGAAATCTATTTGAACAAGTACAATTAAAAAATACGACTATGGCAATAAAATTAGAAAAAGGACAGAGAATCAATCTCGAAAAAAGTAACGGTAATAAGTTGCAAAACCTTTGTGTTGGCGTTAATTGGGGCGCAATAGAAAAAACAGGTTTCTGGGGAAACCAAAAAATGGAAGCTGTTGATTTAGACGCAAGTTGTGCCACATTCGACGACAACAACAAAGCGTTAGAGGTAATTTATTTCGGAAATCTCAAATCAAAAAATGACTCAATCAAACACAGTGGAGATGACCTCACAGGCGATATGGGCGGCGATGATGGTTTAGATAACGAAGTGATTACGGTAGATTTGGCAAAACTTCCCGCAGAAGTTAGCAAAATTGCATTCGTGCTAAACAGTTTTAGAGGTCACGACTTTAAAACCATTCCTTTTGCTTCTATTCGCATTTACGAAGGAACACCGAGTCGTGTAAATGATGTTTTTGCGACTTACGATATTACAAACGATGTAACATTTGCAGGCAGCGTTTCAATGGTAATGGGTGTGTTTTACAAACGCAACGGCGAGTGGAAATTCAATGCAATCGGCGAAGCAACTCGTGACAAAGATTTGCAAGGAACATTAGTAACAGTTGTATCTAAATATTTATAATTATGGCAAGAAGACTTCCCGTCTATTTGGTGCTCGACACCTCCGGTTCGATGATGGGCGAACCAATAGCCGCCGTAGAAACAGGCGTGCAAACATTAGTTAGCGCATTGAGGCAAGACCCTTATGCGCTCGAAACAGCGTATTTGAGCATTATTACTTTCGATAGCAATGCTAAACAGATTGTACCGCTTACCGAACTTACCGCATTTCAAATGCCTTCTATTTCGGCAAATGGTCTGACTTCGTTGGGCGATGCGCTCAAATTGCTTGCAAATAAAATTGACAGCGAAGTGGCAAAAACTACCGCAGAAGTAAAAGGCGACTGGAAACCGCTGGTTTTCATTATGACAGATGGCGGTCCTACCGATGATTGGAAAAAAGGACTTGCTGAATTTCAAAAAAGGAAAACCGGAATGGTGGTTGCCTGCGCTGCCGGACAAGGTGCCGATACCAATGTATTAAAGCAAATTACAGAATGTGTGGTGCAATTAGACACGGCCGACAGTTCAACCATAAAGGCATTCTTTAAATGGGTATCGGCGTCGGTAAGTACAGGCAGCCAGAAAGTTGACAGCGGAAACGAAGTGGTTGGTATTGGCGAATTGCCGCCACCGCCGCCCGAAGTTAATATCGTAGTATAAAGACTAATGAGAAGATTACCTGTATATTTATTAATTGATACTTCCGGCTCAATGAAAGGCGAGCCAATAGAATCGGTAAAAGTTGGGCTTGAAACTATGGTAGCAAGTTTACGGACAGACCCTTTTGCTTTGGAGTCGGTATATATCAGTATTATTACATTTGACAAGGATATAAAACAGGTTCTGCCTTTGACGGAATTGGAAAGTTTGCAAATTCCGGATATTCAAACACCGGAATCTGGTCCGACTCATTTGGGCGCAGCCTTGGAATTGCTTTGCCAGAAAGTAGATGTTGAAGTTCTGCTGAGTACGCCCGAAAGAAAAGGGGACTGGATGCCATTATTGTTTATCATGACAGATGGAAAACCATCTGATTTACAGATATTCAATCAGATGATACCAGAAATTAAAAAACGACATTTCGGCAGTATCATTGCCTGCGCAGCAGGTGCAAAAGCAGACCCTAAGCCTCTTGAATTGCTTACAAATCAGGTGTATTCGTTAGATACTACCGATAGTGCAACATTCCGACAATTTTTTAAATGGGTTTCTGCTTCGGTGAGTGTTGGAAACAGAAGCGTTGGCGCGAGTGACGAAATTTTGTTGCCACCGCCACCGCCGGAAGTACATACCGTAATTTAAAGAAAATGAAGATGATATTATACATACTGATTAATATTTTGATTCTCGCATTATTTCTCTACTCAAAATTAACGCCTTACAAGGCAAATTTGACAGGGAAATACCAATCTGCATTTTTGTTTTTTGAGCGGATTTTTCAGCCGATTTTAAATTTTCTGCGAAAAATGGCAAAACCTGTACAAGTAGGTAGTGGTATTGCTGTAGATATGTCGCAAATCATTTTGCTGATATTGTTTTTAATTATTTTAAAAATTTTATAATGAGACGATTACCCATTTATTTTTTAATTGACGTGTCCGAATCAATGGTCGGTGAACCCATTGAGCAAGTGCAAGATGGAATAGCGACCATAGTAAAGGAGTTGCGAACAGACCCTTACGCCTTGGAAACAGTTTATGTTTCCATTATTGCCTTTGCAGGTAAAGCAAAAAAGTTAACGCCGTTGGCAGAACTGACACAGTTTTATCCACCGAAGTTACCTATTGGCGGTGGCACTTCGCTCGGTAATGCCTTGACATTTCTAATGAATGACATAGATGTTTCTGTTCAAAAAACTACGCTCGAACAAAAAGGCGACTGGAAACCAATCATTTTCCTGTTTACCGACGGTAATCCAACCGATGAGTATCAAGCCACTTTCGACCGATGGAATCAAAAATATCGAAAAAGTACCAATCTTATTGTCATTTCGTTGGGAGAAAATGCCAATATGAATATTTTCGGCAGAATAACCGAAACCGTATTGGTGTTGAAAAATACCGATGCCGAATCATTCAAACAATTTTTTAAATGGGTAACTGCCTCAATCAAAACAAGTAGTGTAAGCGTAAGCGAGGCAAACAGTGACGAACTGCAACTTGCCCCAATCAAAGACGATACGTTGGTAAAGATTGATTTAGACAAACATTTACCTGCGAAAATAGATGACAATTTTGCTGTGATATTAGCCAAATGCCAAACGACAGAAAGACTTTATCTAATAAAATACAATAGGCAGGCAGCACATTTGTTCCGCTTGATTGGTGCTTTCCCGATTGACAATTCTTATTATGAATTATCCGAAGGACAACAGCAAGCGATTGGAAAAGTCAATACAAGTTTGTTGTATGGCTTTCCTGCCTGTCCTTGTTGCGGAAATCAGTATGGATTCAGCACTTGTAATTGCGGAGGAATTCATTGTGGCAACGAAAACAGAGTACAAACTTGCCCTTGGTGCGGTGAACAAGCAGAATATAGTTTGGGCGGTGGTGATTTAGATGTTGCACGAACAAGAGGCTAAGGTATGGAAACAATCAAAAAATATTTAGAAGAAAAAGGTTTGGACGACAGCCAAATTAAAGATTTTCTCGAAACGCACAGTAAAGAAATCAAACAGTTCATTGATGAACTTTTGGAAAAGCAACTTCCCAAACCTGACGAAGATGTGCCTTATTCGGAAGTTATTAAAGAGGAAGTTCAAACGAGTGAAATAACGACAACAGAAGAAAATCCTACGCAAATAGAGGAAAACCAAAAAATGCAGGCAACAGACAATCAACAGCAAACAGATATGCCGAAAGTATTTGATTCGGGAGTGCAACCCGATAAAGAAAAAGCAAAAAACGATGCATTAGCGTTTCAAATCAAAAACAAACAAATTACTTTCCTCAACGGAAAAGTAAATCAGCCGTATGAAATTGATTTCGATTTTGAGACATTAGAAATGCCTGAAATAGCCGAAGTTTCGTTTGAAAAACTGGAAGACATTGGTTTGCTGTATTTTCCCGAAGAGAAGAAAATCAAAGGTACGCCAACGCAAGCGGGCGACCATAAAATTGAAATGAAATTCAAAAGAAACGATTGGGAAGAGGGAAAACCGCTTCTGACAAGAGAAGTCGTGTTTATTATCAATCCCGACCCGCGAGTTTTGTGGAGTAAAAATATCCCAACGCCCGAAGACATTGAATATTACAAGCCCGATTCAGACAAGATATTTGTAAAAGTCGAATCAAAAAAAAATATGGTTGCCGCAAGTCAGCGCGGGCGTTCACACGCCATTGAAGGGAAACCTCGCGACGATGATTTTGCCTTGTATTATGATGAGCAAACAGAATGGTATGTGATGGTTGTTGCCGATGGTGCAGGCTCGGCAAAATATTCACGTAAAGGCTCGCAGATTGCCTGCCAAAAGGCTCTTGAGATATGTAAAGCAAAATTGCTTGATAATAAAGATGTATTTGATAAAAACAGAGAACAAGAAAATCGAAATGAAATAGGAAAAATATTACAAGGCATTATTGGCAGTGCCGTATTTGAAGCATACAAAGCCATTGAACAAGAAGCACAAGAAAAGAATACTCCAACGAAAGATTATGCTACGACGTTACTGTTGACTCTTTGCAAAAAATTTGATTATGGTTGGTTTGTAGGTGCGTGGTGGGTTGGAGATGGAGGAATAGGAATTTACCGACAAGACCCGCAATATATGAAGGTTTTAGGAGAGCCGGATGGAGGTGAATTTGCCGGACAAACTCGATTTTTGACTATGCCGGAAATTATTCAAAATGAACTTTATACGCGAATCAGATTTGATGTTGTTGAAGATTTTACTGCTCTTATTTTGATGACGGATGGTATCACCGACCCAAAGTTTGAAACCGATGCCAATCTGAACCGAATAGAAAAATGGAACGAACTTTGGGCTGATTTAGACGGCAAAAACGAAGACAACATCAAAGTTGATTTTACAGATAACAATGAACAATCCGCCGACCAATTGCTAAAATGGTTAGACTTTTGGTCGAAAGGGAATCATGATGACAGAACAATTGCAATACTTTTTTGATTATGGCAAATACAATAAAAATAAAGGCAACAGACGGTTCTGATGTAGAATTTGTGGACAATATCATTGGCGCAGGCGGAATGAAAGATGTATATTTCAGTCCCGACAAATCGTATGTGGTGGCATTTTTCCGCGACAAGCAGGATTTTAATGCCAAAGACCGTTTGCAGAATATTACAGGCGTTTATAGAGAAAAAATATTCAATCAGGCAGGTGGCGAATATTGGAAAGACCTTTATTGCTGGCCTACTAAAATCGTAGAAAATAACGGCAAACTTGGGTTGGTATGCCCTACTTATCAAAAACGTTTTTTCTTTGCAACCGGCTCTATCAACAATGATTTTCTGGGAATAAAAGGCAAAGAAAAAGAGGGAAAATGGTACGCTTCGGCAAAAAATCAAAATAAATTTCTTGACCCGACAGAGCGCGGGGACTGGTTTAAATATTTTCAAATCTGTATCGGTATTAGTCGTGCTGTCAGGCGTTTACATGCCGCAGGATTGGCTCATTCCGATTTGTCTTATAAAAATGTTTTACTTGACCCCACTTCCGGTCATGCCTCCATAATTGATATAGACGGTTTAGTCGTTCCGGGTAAATATCCGCCTGATGTGTTGGGTACGCCTGATTTTATAGCTCCCGAAGTTATAGCTACAAAACATTTGAAGATGGGCGACCCAAACAGGTCGTTGCCGAAAATAACGACAGACCGCCATGCGTTGGCAGTAATGATTTATATGTATTTGCTCTATCGACACCCTTTGCGTGGCGGGAAAATACACGATACAGACCCTGCCAAAGACGAGGATTTGTCAATGGGTGCAAAAGCATTGTTTGTAGAACACCCAACAGACAAATCCAATCAGGTAAGAATAAAGGACTTGCAGTCTTCACAACTTCCACAAGGCGACCCAACAAAAATTCCTTATACCGTTTGCGGACCTTATCTGAAAAAACTGTTTGATAAAGCATTTATTGAGGGGTTGCACAATCCTGCTTTGCGTCCAACAGCCGACGAATGGGAACAAGCCCTCTTGAAAACTGTTGATTTGATGCAACCTTGTCAAAATCCGAAATGCTGGCATAAATGGTTTGTTTTCGATAATACCACTAAACCAAAATGCCCATTTTGTGGGACGGAATACAAAGGACAACTACCAGTATTAAATCTTTACTCTTCCCGTAAAGCAGGTTCCTTTACTCCCGATGATTACAGATTAATGGTTTACCATAATCAATACCTGTATCCGTGGCATGTAAACCGTAATGTGTCACCGAACGAAAAATTAAGTGCTGAGCAGAAAAAACCTGTTGGTTATTTTGTATTTCATGGAAATAAATGGTTGCTAATAAATCAGCGGCTTCCCGATTTGGAAGACAAAACAGAAGGTAAGAAAATACCAATCAATCAAGCAGTTGAATTGACTGACGGCAAACAGATTCTACTGTCGAAAGAAGATGGCGGGAGGTTGGTAATTGTACAATTAGTAAAGAATTAAAAATGGACTTCAAATGAAAATTATGATTATTATATTAGTTGCTATAATTGGTTTGATATGCTTAGGATACTTGGGGGTAAAATATTACATAAAGAGAAGGATTGTTGGATTTGAAAGGTTCTATGGTAATATGCAAGAAAATACCATTAGAGAATCAAATAAATTAATCAATAATCTTTTCATTGAATTTTCCGAAAATCCAACAGAAGAATTACGGTCTAAAATTTTTGCCATTTTAGATAAAAATCAAACTTATGTGATACTTACATTTATAGACAACAAAGACCCTAATGACAATAGGACTTATGAACTAACTAACTCTATTAATTTTAGAAAAATTAAAAATGGTGAAATTGTCGCATTTACAGATTTTGATATTATGCGAAAATATGTTGGTAAAAACTACATATCAACAGAAATAATTCTTATAGGGAACTTCTTTGAGTTATGCAAACAATATAACGTCAAGACAATTATACTAAATCACATTTTGAAAAATCCATTTATACTTACCGCGAATGATGAATAACTTTATTTTCAAAATAGTAAAAAATTTTTTGTCTCACCTTGGACGAAAGACAGGGCTGACATATACCGAGATAAATATCTTGGTGTATTATTTTCTTATTCCATTTTCATGGTTGGTATTATTGGATATTATCTTCGATTTTCATTATTTGAAAATTGCATTCGTCTTTTATTGTTTGGGATTTACTGTGGGATGTAGAAACTTTAGAACATATTCGGATTGGCTATTCGATAAATCTGTTACATTCTTAAATGATTTTAATAAGTTAGGTAGTAATTATGTCATTTCATCAGTATGGATTTGCGTTTTTATACCAATAGTTATATATGGAGTGTTACTGTACTTCATCTTATAAAGAATCAGTAATAAATATTAAATAAAAAACAACAATTATGAGTACACTAAATGAATTAAAAAACTCAATCCTCGCCGATGGCGTAATTGATGAAACCGAAGTAAAACAACTTCGGAAAGTATTGTATGCCGATGGCGTAATTGACAAAGAAGAAGCAGAGTTTCTATTTGAATTGAATGATGCCGTGTCCGGCAAAGCGAACCACAGTAGTTGGGAGACGCTTTTTGTTACAGCAATAACGAAATTTCTTTTGGAAGATAAAGTTTCACAAGGTGAAATTGACGATGAGGAAGCCTTGTGGTTGCTCAACATCATTATGAAAGATGGTCAATTAGATAAAACCGAAAGAGCCTTGCTAAACAACCTGAAAAGTGTGGCGAGAAATTTTCCGAAAATACTAAATCTTTAATAATAACAACAAATGGAGCACAAACACCATTACACAGGACTTACTGATGCACAAGTCATCGAAAGTCGTAAAAAACACGGAGAAAACATTTTAACCCCACCTGAAAAAGACCCATGGTGGAAAGAGTTTTTAGAAAAGTTTACTGACCCGATTATCGTTATTCTATTGATAGCCTTACTATTGTCAATAGGGGTATCGTGTTACGAATTTTTTAGTGGTCACGGAGGGGCAAGCGTTTTCTTTGAGCCTGCAGGCATATTGATTGCCGTTCTTCTGGCTACGGTGGTTGGCTTTCTGTTTGAACAGAGCGCCAACAAAAAATTCGAGGTGCTTAACCAAGTCAATGACGACACACTGATAAAAGTGATTCGCAACGGTAATGTCTGCCAAATTACTAAAAAAGAAGTAGTTGTAGGAGATATTGTAATTCTTGAAACCGGAGAGGAAGTACCAGCTGACGGAGAGTTATTAGAAACCGTTTCGCTACTAATAAACGAATCAACATTAACAGGAGAGCCTGTATGCAAAAAAACGATTATTGAAGTCGATTTCAACAAGAATGCCACCTATCCGTCCAACCAAGCAATGAAAGGAACAACCGTAGTTGATGGACATGGTATCATGAAAGTCTTAAAAGTTGGCGATAGTTCGGAATATGGTAAGGTTTACGAAGGAGCACAAATTGACAACAGCGTGGAAACCCCTCTCAACAAACAATTAGATGGTTTGGCTGATTTGATTACCAAAGCAAGTTATGGCATAGCTGCACTAATCATTGTAGGCAGTTTGATTTGGTATTTTATCGACTTGGCAGTTCCATTTGAATGGATTCCTTTTGGAAGTTATTTGTTGGGTAAAATTATGATAGCTGTTACCTTGATTGTAGTTGCTGTGCCGGAAGGCTTGCCTATGAGTGTTACGTTGAGTTTGGCTTTGAGTATGAAGCGTATGCTATCGACAAACAATCTTGTCCGTAAAATGCACGCCTGCGAAACAATGGGCGCTACCACAGTGATTTGTACGGATAAAACAGGTACGCTCACACAAAATCAAATGAAAGTCTATGAACTTCGTCTGAACCACGATTTTGACAAGATATTCAAGATGGACAAGATTACGGAAAACAATCTTGATAATCCTGGAAATCTTAATAAAATCTTGGTTCAAGAACTAATCGCAGCCAATTCTACTGCTTATCTTGATTATTCCAACCCAAATAAAATCAAGGCTTTAGGAAATCCAACCGAAGGTGCTTTATTACTTTGGTTGCACGAAAACGGAATCAATTATCTGCCTTTACGCGAAGAAGCAGAAATAGTTGAACAACTGACGTTCAGCACAGAGCGTAAGTATATGGCAACCATTGTCAATTCGCCGTTACTTGGCAAAAAAGTATTGTACGTAAAAGGCGCACCCGAAATTGTACTCACTTTATGTAAAAATATTCCTGTTAAAAAATCAGAAATAGAAAAGCAATTGCTTGAATATCAAAATAAAGCAATGCGTACTCTGGGCTTTGCATACTCAATTATCGAAGATGATGCTGACTATATTAAGGATGGAAAATTAATTTTCAATTCTCAATTTTCAATTCTCAATTTTTTGGGTATTGTAGCCATTTCCGACCCTGTTCGTTTGGAAGTGCCTGAGGCCGTAAAAAATTGTTTGGCAGCAGGTATCAATGTAAAAATCGTTACCGGCGATACGCCCGGAACGGCAAAGGAAATTGGTCGTCAAATCGGCTTATGGGAACGAAACGAAGACGAATCGCACCATTTGACAGGAACAGAATTTGCAGCAATGTCCGATGAAGAATTGCTAAATCGTATTTTGAGTTTGAAAATTCTGTCCCGCGCCCGCCCGATGGACAAACAGCGTTTGGTGCAACTCTTACAACAAAAAGACCAAGTGGTTTCGGTAACAGGAGATGGCACAAACGATGCTCCGGCTTTGAACGCAGCACAAGTTGGCTTATCAATGGGCGACGGTACAAGTGTAGCCAAAGAGGCAAGTGATATTACTATTTTAGATAATTCGTTCAGCAGTATTTCTCGTGCTGTTATGTGGGGACGCTCTTTGTATCAAAATATTCAACGGTTTATCCTCTTCCAAATGACTATCAATGTGGCAGCTTGTTTAATTGTGTTAATTGGAGCTTTCCTTGGAACAGAATCACCTCTGACTGTTACACAAATGCTCTGGGTAAATTTGATTATGGATACTTTTGCAGCATTGGCATTGGCTTCGTTACCTCCAAATGAAAAGGTTATGAAAGAAAAACCGCGAAAAACAAGCGATTTTATTATCAGCAAGAAAATGTGGCACAGCATCTTGGGAGTAGGTATTTTCTTTGTACTCATACTTTTCGGATTAGTCCAGTACTTCAAACACGCAGATATTACGACATTACAAGATTTTGATGTTGTGGATTTTTTCAAAAACTATTTCAATTTCGGACATGGGAACGGTTTATCGCCTTATGAACTTTCGTTATTCTTTACCATTTTCGTCATGTTGCAATTCTGGAATATGTTTAATGCCAAAGCGTTTATGACCGGCAAATCCGCATTTGCCAATATTAGCAAGTGCGGAGGATTTCTCGCTATTGCAGCCGTAATTCTTGTGGGACAATGGCTGATAGTAACCGTTGGTGGAGAAATGTTCAATGTAACGCCGCTCGCATGGTCTGATTGGGGACTCATTATCGGAGTAACTTTCTTAGTGTTGTTTGTACCTGAGTGGTACAAATTATTTAGTCGACGTAGAAGATAACTATTTGAAAATTAAGGTCTGTAATCAAATTTGATTACAGACCTTTAATTTATCTATCGAATATGAAGGACAAAAGATATATCGTATCATCGAAGCGCTTGGATTGCGCTTTGATATTGTAAAGCCTGTTTATTGATAAAATTCCATTATAAAATTTGCGCATGTAACTATTTTTAGTTACATTTGCACAAAATATTCAACATGAGTACACAGGATAAATTGATAAACCGCTTTAAGGGGCTTCCAAAAGATTTTTCTTTTGACGAACTATCCAAATTATTGATAGGGTTTGGATACGAAAAAAGCAACAAAGGAAAAACTTCCGGCTCGCGCGTTCGTTTCATCAATAAGGAATTAAAATTGGTTGTTGATTTACATAAACCGCATACATCCGGCAGTCCGATTAAGGAAACTGCACTTAAAGAGATTTATAACAATTTGGTTACGAATGGTTTAATTAAAGAAGAAGAAAAGGAGGATAAATTATGAATAAATTGGAATATAAAGGGTACTATGGTAGCATAGAGTATAGTAAAGAAGATAAATTACTCTACGGCAAAGTCCTTGGAATGACAAAGGATTGTATTACTTACGAGGGAAAAACGGTTGAAGAATTGGAAAACGATTTCATCGACGGTATAGACAGTTATATCGAAGGATGCCATGAGTTAGGAATCAAGCCCCGCAAAGCATTCAACGGTGTACTGAACATAAGAATACCATCCGAAGTTCACAGCAGAGTAGCCATCATGGCTGATGAGTTGGGAACGAGTATCAATAACTTTATTAGAGAAGCGATTGAAAAAAAAATTGAATATGCCCATTGATTTATTTGGCTATTCCAACAAAATTACCTAACTCTGTCTCACAGTTGAAAATGGATGAATTATAGAGAAATCCAACTGCTGACAATTCGGTGGTGTGAAATTTTATCCTGTTATTAACAGATGAAGAATCAGTATTTTACAAATGACAAATAAACCATTTTGTGGTAACAGGTTGATAGATAAACACTTACTGATTATAAAGTAGGTGTTTTTTTGTGGGGTTTGCATACAAACAAGCCGAAAAAGGCGAGTGGTAATCCAAAACTTAATTTCTTTTTATTATGCCAATAAATTTTGATACAAAACATAGCATCCATACGCCAAACACAAAACAGAGGATACGATGACGAGAATCATCCGTAAAATCTTCGAGTTTATCATTTTTTTTGAGAATGGAATACTAAATACACCGGCAACCAATGTCATACCCACAATAGAGCCTAAGCCGAAAATAACCAAATACAAGATACTGCCTGCCATCGACTCTATCTGTGTCATTACCAGCACAACCAAGGCGCCGCTACCCGCCAATCCGTGAACTAAGCCTATGCCGTAAGACGTTTTATGTAGATTTTTTCCTGTCGGATGTACATGAACGTGAGCATGATGATTTGTTCCGGCATGTTCATGAGCATGTTTGTGAACAGTTATTTTTTCTTCCTTAGAGAAAAGGAAGAGACGATAGGAGGCAACCAAAATCAGCATCAATCCCACAGCTGCCTCAAAATAGGAAAACGAACTGTCCGGAATATTTATTTTGAACAGAATCATAATGATTCCGATGATGAAAATGGTAGAAGTATGCCCTAACCCCCAGAAAACACCATCTTTCAGCGCCGGAAATACTTTTTCGCGTTGCGAAACAATGTTGGTAACAGCCAATACATGGTCTGCCTCAAATGCGTGAATAAGTCCTTCATACAATGCGTATAACAGGAGAATTGCTAAAGGTAATTGTTCCATTCGTCGTGTTAATTGTTTCCACACCAAATAATCGTATTGCGCCGTGTATCCAAATTCGTTATGTATATTAATAATTGAATTGAGTTTGTAAAATTAATAAAAAATATGAAAATATCGCATTTTTTGTGAAAATTTAGCTATAAATTCGTATATTTACACGCTAATTTTAAATTAAAAAATAAAGATTATGAAACAGAAATTGTTATTGAGCTTGTGTGTATTGTTTTTATTTTCTTGTGGAAATCAATCACAAAAAAATGAAAATGCAGAACAAAACGTAGAACAAAAAGTTGATTCCGAAAACGTAAAAGGAATGAGCTTCGATGAATTATTTACAAACATTCCGGCAAACGAACTGACCGATAATGTGTTTAAATTGGTGGGAGAAGACATCACGGTAATTACTGCAGGCGATGCTTCTCATTTTAATTCGATGGCCGCAAGTTGGGGCGGCTTGGGCATTCTTTTTAATAAACCGACCACCTGGTGTTTTTTGCGTTCCAACAGATATACATTGGAACTCATTGAAAAAGAGCAGACTTACACCATGACTTATTTTCCGGATGAATACAAAGGACAAGTTTATTTTTTGGGAAGCAAAAGCGGAAGAGATACGGATAAGATGAAAGAAATAACACTTACTCCGGTTCAAACGCCGGACGGAAACACGACCTACAAAGAAGCGCGTTTGATTTTGGAATGTAAATTAACCGAATTGACCACTGTTAGTCCGGATGATTTCCAGACCGAGGAAGGAAAAAACTTTGTTGTTGACGCTTACAAAGAAACCAAAGGATACCATAAAATGGTGTTCGGGGAGATTACCAATATTTGGGTAAGGAAATAATTTTATCTTCCGAATTCATCTATCTTTTATTCAAATTAAAATAATTGCTTATGCCTTTTGGTCATACAGAGGATACTCTTTTTAGAAAAAATAATATCTTTTTTCTCTATCATGCAGTCTTTTTCCCATATAAAAAAAAGGGAATTGCTCAATATTTTGACTTGGAATGTTTTCCCTTATAAAAACATAAGCATCGAAATGTTTTTTTATTGATACAAATTGAAACTGGTCGTTTCCTCTTTCGCCTCGAGTAGCGTATCTCTTCGATACAATATGCTCGTTAAGTTTACAGGATGGATATAAAAAGTAATCTGAATTTGTATTCAAAGCGCTTTTTTCAAAACTTCCGGTTATCGCTTCCGGTAATTTTTCTATTCTGTTACTGCCCAATTTACTACATTCATCCTGAACATATAATCCTTTCCCTACTTGAAAACTAATGGTACAGTATTTATTCTGATATTGCGTGGCAAGATAATTTCCTAATTTATAAACGGAGTTATAAAATAATCGGTTTATAGCGCTTTGCATTCTATCCAAGTGTACGCTGTGGGCGATAATTACAGTTTTTTGATTCTTATCCGATAAAACATCAATGATTGCGCATGTTCGCAAATACATTTCATAATCCCTCCTGTCTATATCAGCAGGGGAATGGTCAGAATATAAATTCGTTTTTATGATTTTTTGGAACAGTTTTAATGTCGTATTATCTGTTTTTTTCATAATCGTATCATTCAAGACCAATACGTCTGCCAGTTCATCCAAGTCTCCGGAATCAATAAGTTTAAAATAAGGATGTATTCGTTCTTTATTCAACAATTGGGAAATAAAATCATTTAATAATATTTTGGGTGCAATCGGATTATCCATTCCCAAGAAATGCACTTTTTCTGTGGTGCGGCTGTTGTAATCTCTTAGCCACCGGATAAACTCGAATGATGCTATATAGTCTCCAAAAGTTCCACGCAAATCTTTTTTTATTTCTTCTCCATAACTTTCTTCAACTAATCCCAATACATATAATTCAAGGGCAAGCGACATGTCAATGGGATATTCCCACAACACTAATTTGCAATTGTGATCAACGATGGCGTTTTTTGCAAATTGATATTCTGCCCGCAGTATATTTGTCGATCCGTGTACACATTCGCCCAAACCGATGATTAATTTATCATCTATTCCGTCTATGTTGGAAAGAATGTCCCGGTTATCGTTTTCAGAGAGTGGTGTAATATATTCGGGATTCAAAGAAGTATTTATATGTCCAAGATATTGATTCGAATGTGTATCCAAATTGCCAACATCTTTGTTGTTTATCCATAAGACTGGACTGCTCAACCGAATTTGCTGTGTAGAATCTCCGCTTCCTGCATAAAATATGCTAATTTCCAATGCCTTTTCGTTCGAAAGCACAAAAGAGAGTTCATTCCCTTTCCAAGTTTCATTTTCATTTTCGTTTTCGATGTAAATGGAATCAATACCGATAAAATTTTCGTTTTTATCAAACCGGGTAACTTGCAATTTTAAATTCCTGACGGTTTTAGTGGACGATTTTATGGAAACTTTACAACGGTTTCCTTTTTTATAGGAGGGAAGTATAATGTTTTTGGAAAGTATAAACCGTAAACTGTTTGCGTCATTAAGAAAATAAATACTGTCATCTTCGGAATGAAACAATTTTTCGGAAACATTTTTCGGATAAAAATGTCCCTTGCTTTTAAGATTATTGAGTTTTTTTGGAAGATAAGTTTTGTCCAGTGTGATTTTCAGGGAAGGTTTTCCATCACATAGTTTCATTGAATCCAAGGAGAAAAGAGCATTCATTTGACCCGCAGGCCAACTCCAATTGCACTCGTTTACCGTTTCGAAAGTAAGTATTTCATTGATTGTTTGCGAAAAAAGATGGGGTGGATTTAATAGGGGAAAAAAGATACCGATGTCCTTACCATCAGTATAAGTAAAGGCGTCTGTTAGTGATATTTAGATGTCAAATTGAAACAGTCTATTGCGAATCTACCAGTGTCAAAGATAGATAAAGTTTTTCAATTGACGTTAAAAATCTCAATTTTTTTTCTTTTTGTATAATCACAAAAAGAAATACATATCCGTTAATCGGATGTAAAACAAATAAATCGCATTTGAAACAGTGTCCGGTAATAATAAACAGCATTTAAATTGTTTACGATGTAAGAATGTAAAATTACAATATTCAGTAAATTACAAATTTCACGAAGGCACCCGAATATAGGTTTATTTAAAAATACCCTATTTATGGTATTGCCATTTTATCAAAAAACAACTAACTTTGTTACTTTAATCTATTAATGTGGCTGATATAATTATAAGTTTTAAAAACCTCAATGTTGTTTTTCCTTACAAAGGAAAGGATATTAAGGCGGTAGAAAACACGTCGCTCAATATATACCGGGGCGAAGTGTTCGGCATTGTCGGCACGAGCGGCGCCGGGAAAAGCACTTTGTTGCGGACAATCAATCTGTTGCAACGACCCACGCAAGGCGAAGTGTTTGTGAACGGAGAAAATATTTCCGGACTGAAAGGCAACGCGCTTCGCAAACTTCGTACCGGTATCGGGATGATTTTCCAGCAATTCAGCCTGATAAATACCAAAACGGTATATGATAATGTGGCGTTTGCCATGGAAGCAGTCGGCAAATCAAAAATGGAAATCCAACAGCGAGTACCCGAAGTATTGGAACTTGTCGGCCTGTCCGACAGGGCTAAATCTTATCCGGCCAAACTCAGCGGCGGCGAAAAACAACGGGTAGGCATCGCTCGTGCTTTGGCCAACAATCCCTACATCCTGCTCTGCGACGAACCTACATCCGCGCTCGATTTGGAAAATACAAACGCCATCCTGAAATTGTTGAAGGAAATCAATGAAAATCTGGGCATTACCATCGTTATCATCTCCCACGAAATGGATGTGATTAAAAAAATATGCAATCGCGTAGCAGTCATGAGTGGCGGAAAAATCATTGAAACCAACGAGGTATTCAATGTGTTTACCGCTCCCCAAGAGCCGTTTACCCAGTCGTTGGTAAATCACACGCTCAATTTTGAATTGCCGGAGCGCATCAGGCAAAACACCGATTTGAAATTGCTGAAAATTGTCTATTCCGGCGAAAAAGCCGAAGAAGCGGTTATTTCCGATACGATAAAAAATCTCGAAGTAGAAATCAATATTCTCCACGGAAAAATTGAATACATTACCAATAAACCGTTTGGGGTACTTATTGTACAAATTACAGGAAATCCCGAAAAAGTAAAGGAAGCGCAAAATTATTTGACAACAAGGGTTTATAAAGTAGAAGAATTATAAAAATATATGAACGCATTATCTTTTTCAGAATTAGCAGGATATTTGGGAACCGCCTTTGTCGAAACATTCCTGATGTGCGGCATTGCTATTGCTTTATCCATTCTGATTGGCATTCCATTGGGGCTTTTCATCTTTATCACAAGCCAGGGATTGTTCAGTCAGAACCGCATATTGAACATTACCGGCGGATTATTGGTAAACATCATCCGGTCAACGCCTTTCGTCATTCTTCTGGTTTTGCTGATTCCGTTTACGCGCTTGGTAGCAGGCACTTCCATCGGGCCGGTAGCGGCATCCGTTCCTTTATCTATTGCAGCCATTGCATTTTACGCCCGTTTGGTCGAAAGTTCTCTGCATGAAGTCGATAAAGGAGTTATTGAAGCGGCAACCGCCATAGGGGCAAGCAATTACAAAATAATCAAAGAAGTTTTGTTGCCCGAATCCATGGGCGGTCTTATCCGC
>BNXY01000042.1 GCA_025999935.1 Bacteroidia bacterium
AAACAGCTCATCACAGGGATCGTCGGAACTCAGCTCTCGGTTTTCGCAGGAACAGAGCAGGAGCAACAGGCTGATGTATGTGCCGATAACGCGGTTCATTTACTTATTTTTTTATCAGATAAACAATTGATACTGCGGCCTGTGTAGGGCCGATATACCTGCGCTGCTTGGTACTCCGCTTGGGGTAGCAGTCGGCGCACGAACTGTGGTTGTACTCATTGTATTCCCCGCCTAAGTAGCCGACTCCAAGATTGAAATTCAGATTCCACCGGCGGGAGAGTGGCAGGGAATAACCGCCGGTAAAGCCCAGCGAATAGCTGAGGTTGCTGAGAAACCCCAAGGGTTCCCCCCCTTTGGGAAACAGGCGGACATCGTAAGTGCCCACAGCTCCGTAAACACCGGTGAAAAATCCGGTCAGGGCCTGCGGTCGCTCGCCCCACCAGTAGCGGTTTTCCAGCCAGAGCATCTGGATGCGGTAGCTCCAATAGTTGGGTGAGCGGGTATCCATCCACGTCCACGCGCCCTGCAGCAACAGGGACTGCCGGTTGAAGGCAAGCTCCAGCGAAAGGTTGGGAAGCAAAGCGGCGTCGTACAGCAAATTGGAACTAACGGCAAACACCCGGGACGCCGCCCTGTTTACAGGAAAAGTCTGAACGAGGGTATCGCGCAAAACTACCGTGTCGCGCAAAACCACCGTATTGTTTACAGTAACCGTATTATTGACGGTAACCGCATCTTTATTTTCCTTAACGTCTTTAAAGTCCTTAAAGTCCTTAACGTCTTTAACGTCCTTATTTTTAAGAAAATACCCCAGCGGACTGCCTTCCCCAGCCGGAATATAACTGCCGTCGTCCATCAAAAAGCGAACGCTCACATATTGCAGCCTGCTGAAAATATTTGCTTTGAGATATTTTTGCGTTGCAGGCGGCAAATTGCGCAGTTCCTGCAGCAGCAGATTTTCATTCCGCGTCCTGCCCAGCAGAAAAAGAATTTTTCCCTTGTCCGGCACACGGTCGTCTTCCGAGACCATGTATTGAAAACCTTCCCAGTCGATGCCCGCCGCTTTTTCGTCGATGCAGCTGCGGTCAAAACCGGGATGCTTCCACATGATATACACTTCCATTGCTTTGGCGCGGGCAATCGACAGGCTCCGGTTGTGCTCTGCCGTGCCGGCGGGCGAAGCGGCGCCGACAACTAATACGCTGTCGATGTGATTATAGACTTCCGGCATGTTCAGCAGAAAATCCAGCGCGTCGAAGACAGAGCGGTTGGTTTTAAAATCGCGCTTCAACTGTACGCTGTCGGTCTGGAAGAAAAAGACTTTGGAGCCGAATACCAAAGCTGTATCCTGCGCTTTGGCAGTAAACGGGAGGAATACTAAGCAAGTAAAAAGCATTGTCGGGACAGGCTTGAACAAGCCCCCTTTAAAGTACTTTCCTTGTGAACAGGTATCTTTAAATATCTGTTTCACCGCAGTTAAAAATACTGTGCAGTAATTTTCTAAATTCATAATCGTGTGTGTAAAAATGAACATTGTCAAATTCGGCACAAATATATGTATTATTTTTCATAAAAAAACAAATTCAAATATTATTTTTCATAAAATAGCAAAATTAATTTGATTTATAGCAGAAATTGTTGTGATTCGTTGTTGGTTTTTGCATTTTCAGAAACGAGCGTTTTTGACAACAAGACACCTCACCTCTTCTTCTTTGAGAATATAACGCCTCAAAAAAAGATTTAACCTAAAATTGTTCTATTTCATTTGGGGAATAATTCTTTTCTTTGGGGAATTTTTATTTCCAAATCCTCCGCCAGCGGAATATTATTATACCGCACCCGCTTCATGTTTTCCAAGAAGAGAATCATATCTTCTTCGATGCTTATCAGGTTTTTGTAGAATGTTTTGGCTTTTTTAGTCGCCTTAAAATCGATGATAAACTGTTGGAGAGGAATCAGCATTTGGGCGATAAACTGTTTGTGGAAATAGATAATGGCTTTTTGGCAGCGGTCTTTCAGCAGAGAAATGTCGTCGGTGGTTTCTTGTTGGATGATTTGCCGCAGTTGGTTTTGGAATTTGAGGGTCGTATCTTCAAGCAATCTGACTTTCACTTTAAATTCGGATAATAAGACTTTGGCGGGATCGTATTCTTTGGTTGTTTTTTCTTCCAGCAATTTTTCAAATTCGCGCAACAATTGGTATATAGGTTTCCATTCAAAATACAAGAGCAAACGTTCCGCCCAGAATTTCTTTTTCCCCTGACTGAACAAATGCCGGAGTTCTTCTTCCGCTTTTTCGTTTTGACTGAACCGGACGGCATAGTCGTCGGTCAGGATGCAACTTGGATGAATTTTGGAAAAAAGTATGATTCCATCGAGAGAAGTGCACCGGCTCAAGGCCACGTAAGTCTGTCCGGCGGCGAAAGAGGCGCCGGTGTCGATAATCGCTTTGTCGAAAGTCAATCCCTGGCTTTTGTGAATCGTAATCGCCCAGGCCAAGCGGAGCGGATATTGGCTGAACGCGCCTAATACTTCTTCTTCAATTGTTCCGGATTCTTTGTTGAGCGAGTAACGCATGTTTTCCCAAGTTTCTTTCGGAACAATAATTTCTTCGTTTGACTCCGGAATATAGACATAAATCTGGTCGGCGATAATTCGACTGATATTAGCGATTTTACCATTAAAATAACGTCCTTCCGGGTCGTTTCGGAGAAACATAATCTGCGCTCCCACTTTCAAGTGCAATTCCATATCGGTCGGCAAAGAAAAATCCGGAAATTCGCCCTTAACGCTTCCGCTAAAAATTCGTTCTTCGGACGATAAGGCGGCTAATTTCCGGTTATTGATATTGTCCGCCCGGTAATTGTGGGTAGTCAGGATGATGTAATTGTCGCCTTCGTCCGGAACAAAATCAGGATTGTAATGTTTGTTCAGTTCTTTGTAGTCTTCGGGTGTGGCGGCATTGTTCCGGACACGATTCAACAGGCTCACGAAAACTTGGTCGCCTTGCCGATAGACTTTTTTCAATTCCAAGTAAACCGGCCGGGTTTGTTCAATGACCTTGGCATGAAAGAAGAAAGTACTCGTGTAGTGCATTTTCAATAAATTCCATTCGTCTTCTTTGGCAACGGGCGGCAATTGAAACATATCGCCGATGTACAAAACCTGTATGCCGCCGAAGGGCCGGGAATTGTGGCGAATTCTTCGCAAAGTTTCGTCGATGCAATCCAGCACATCGGCGCGCAACATACTGACTTCGTCGATAATCAGCAATTCCAATTGCTTCAACAGGTCGATTTTCTGTTTGGAGAACCGGAAAAAATTCTTTTTCAAGGCATTGGAATATCCCGGAATAAAAGGTTCAAAAGGCAACTGAAAAAGAGAATGTAGCGTTACGCCTCCCGCATTGATAGCCGCTACTCCGGTCGGAGCCGCCACAATCGCGTTTTTGTGCGTGTGTTCCTTGATGTGTTTCAGGAACGTTGTTTTACCTGTTCCGGCTTTTCCCGTTAGAAAAATATGTTCTGAGGTTTGGTTAATAAAGTCAGTGGCTAACTGAAAAATAGGATTGTTTTTGTCGGGCTTCATCGTTTTTTTATTTAATAAAACATGCACACAAAGATATAAAAAATAAATTATTTTGTTGATATATTCAAAAATATGACGTAATTTTACCGATTAATTTGATTATAAATGTTTATATCGATGAAAAAACAATTAATCCTTTTCGTTTTCGCTTTAGCGGCTTTTTTTACCGCTTCAGCCCAGCAGGAAGCCCGTTTGTTGCGCTTCCCGACCATACACGACAATCAATTGGTATTTACCTACGCCGGAGATTTATACACGGTGGAATCCAAAGGCGGAGTCGCCCGCAAGATCACCAATGGCGCCGGTTACGAAATGTTTGCCAAATTCTCTCCCGATGGCAAGCAAATTGCTTTTACGGGACAATACGACGGCAATACCGAAGTTTATACGATTCCTGCCGCAGGCGGCGAACCGGTGCGTCTGACTTATACCGCTACTTTGGGACGGGACGATATTTCCGACCGGATGGGACCTAACAATATTACCCTCTCTTGGAAAGATAACGAAAAAATTGTTTACCGTTCGCGCAAGGAATCCTTCAACGATTTCAAAGGTAAGTTGTATCTTGCTTCCATCAAAGGCGGATTGTCGGAAGAACTTCCTTTGCCCGTGGGCGGATTCTGTTCTTATTCGCCCGACAAATCGCAATTGGCTTACAACCGGGTATTCCGCGAATTTCGTACTTGGAAATACTACAAAGGCGGGATGGCAGACGAAATATGGATATACGATTTCAAAACCAAGAAAACAGAAAAAATTACAGACAACCCGAATCAAGATATTTTTCCAATGTGGATTGGCAAGGAAATTTATTACATTTCCGACCGCGACCGGATTATGAATCTTTTCAGTTACAATACGGAAACGAAACAAACCAAGAAAGTAACCGATTTCAATGAATACGACATCAAATTTCCGAGTTTGGGCAACCAATCCATCGTTTTTGAAAACGGCGGATACATCTATAATTTCGATATCGCTACCCAAAAAGCAAGCAAAATAACGATTTATCTGAACGAAGATTTTATCGGCGGACGCAGTCAATTGGTTGATGCTTCCAAGAGAACCGGCGGCGTAGCTATTTCTCCGGACGGCAATCGTTTGGTACTGAACGCCCGTGGCGATGTTTACACTGTTCCGGTTAAATCAGGCATTACCCGCAACCTGACCGAAACTTCCGGCATTCACGAACGGAATCCGCAATGGTCGCCCGACGGAAAATGGATTGCCTACATCGCTGATGCTACCGGTGAAGATGAAATTTACATTCGCAGTCAGGACGGTTTGCAAAAACCGATTCAAATAACGACAAACAGCGACACCTATAAATATGGTTTCGATTGGTCGCCCGACAGCAAAAAAATCCTTTGGAGCGACAAAATGCAACGGTTGCGTTATGTGGATGTCGATTCCAAAAAAATCACAGACGTGGAACAAACGCTTGATGGCGAAATCCGCAGCTTCAATTGGTCGCCCGACAGCCGTTGGATAACCTATACTTTACCGCGTTTCAATACAACGAATGTGGTTGTTATTTACAATTTGGAAAACAAGGGAAAACACATTGTTACGGACGAATGGTTCGATTCCGGCAACGCTTCTTTCAGTACCGATGGAAAATATCTTTTATTCTCCTCCGCACGTAATTTTACCCCGACTTACAGCAGCACCGAATGGAATCATGTTTACAACAACATGGATAAATTGTATATAGCGACTTTGAAAAAATCCACCCCTTCGCCTTTTGCCTACGTGAACGACGAGGTCGCCATCAAGGAAGATGCTGCCGACAAAAAACCGGATGAAAAGAAACCAGAAGAAAAGAAAGATGCAAAAACAGCAAACATCGAAATCGACTTCGACGGAATACAAGGACGTTCTTTGGAAATCAATATCCCCGCAGGTCGGGTCAGCGGCGCTATCTGCATCGGCGACAATATTTATTACAACCGTGGAATGAATCTTTATCTGTATGATTTGAAGAAAAATAAAGAAACGGACTTGGGTGCGGTTTCGGTAGCAGGTATCACTCCGGATGCGAAAAAATTATTGGTTCGCGCCGGTAGAGGAGGCTTTGCCGTTATCGACCTTCCCAAAGGAAAAGTCAACGTAGAAGAAACCGTTAATCTTTCCGATGTAAAAACAATTGTTGATTTTCACGCCGAATGGAATCAGATTTTCAATGAATGTTGGCGGCAAATGCGCGACTTTTTCTATGACCCCGGTATGCACGGTGTGGATTGGAAAAAGATTCGCGAAAAATACCGGCCTTTGGTTCAATATGTCAACAATCGAAACGATTTGAATTACATTATCGGAGAAATGATTGCCGAACTGAGTTGCGGTCACGCCTATATTGCCGGCGGCGATAAACAGGAACCGGCGCGGGTATCCACCGGTTTATTGGGCGCCAAACTGAGCCGTGATGCTTCGGGATATTACAAGATTGAGAAAATTTTTCCCGGACGAAATTGGTCGGAAAAACTCCGTTCTCCGTTGACGGAAGTTGGAGTCAATGCCAATGCGGGAGATTTTATTACCCATATCAATGGTAAATCAACCAAGGATTTAAACGATATTTATGCTGCGCTTTACGATAAAGCCGACAAACAAGTTGAATTGACTTTGAACGCCAAACCGGATGTTTCCGGTGGACGGAAAGTCATCGTCAAACCGATTGCGGACGAATCGTCTTTGTACTATTTTGAATGGGTGCAAGGCAATATTGACAAAGTAGATAAAGCGACCAACGGAAAAGTCGGCTACCTTCACATTCCGGATATGAGCGCGGAAGGCTTGAGCGAATTTGTGAAATATTATTATCCGCAATTGAATAAAAAAGCCTTGATTATCGACGATCGCGGCAATGGCGGCGGCAATGTATCGCCGATGATTATTGAGCGTTTGCGCCGAGAATTGTCTATGATGCAGGCTCCGCGCAATGCACAACCGCAGTCTAAACCCGATGGATTGATGATAGGTCCGAAAATTCTGTTGTTGGACAAATATTCCGCCTCCGACGGCGACTTGTTCCCTTATCAATTCAAATTTTTCAAATTAGGAAAAACCGTTGGCGTACGCTCTTGGGGCGGCGTTGTCGGTATCCGGGGCGCGCTGCCGCTGATTGACGGCGGAACGCTGAACCGTCCCGAATTTGCGCATTACGATGCGGAAGGCAAACAATTTGTGATTGAAGGTTACGGCGTTGACCCCGATTATGTGGTGGATAACGACCCTGCAAAAGAATACGCAGGCATCGACGAACAATTGAATAAAGCCATCGAATTGATTTTGGAAGATTTGAAAACAAATCAGGGCAACTATCCGGCGCGTCCGGCTTATCCGGTAAAATAAAAATAAAATGGACAAAAAAGCAATACGAAAATTCGATATATTGGCCATAATCATATTGATACTAATGTGTTACGCTATTACTCCGATATATTTCCCAAACGACACATTTTACAGCATCAAAGTTGGTCTGCAAATTCTGCAAAACGGAATCGACATGAAAGACCATTTTGCATGGCACGAAGACTTGCCTTACACTTACCCGCATTGGGCTTACGATGCGTTTATCGGGCTTTTATACAATTGGGGAGGTTTTTCGGCTATTTGCATTTCGACAATTGTATTGGCCTGCATATTGGGAGTAAGCATTTATTTTGTCAATATTGCATTGACAAAGAATAGATTAACTTCTTTGGTCACAGCAATTATGATTATTTTTTTGCTGGGAGAAAATTTTATTACGACAAGAGCGCAGTTAGTAAGTTATATCCTGTTTATGGCGGAACTGTACTGCATTGAACAATTTCTTGAATCCAAACGCATCCGGTTTGCCGTAGGCTTGATTATCATAGCCGCGATTCTTGCTAATATTCATATTGCGGTATGGCCGTTTTTCTTTGTCCTGTTTTTGCCGTACATCGGCGAATTTGGGATAGCGGTAATTCGCGATTTGCCTCTGTTGAGCCGGATTTCTTTTCTTTTCACGAATATGTACAAAGTTGAGATCGGGAAAAACAGGAATACGTCCTATCTTATTCTAATTTTCGTAATTTGTTTATTTACGGGGTTTTTAACTCCAATTGGATTTTCTCCTTATACCTATTTGTACAAATCAATAGCCGGTCCGAGTTTGGGATTAATCAACGAACATCAGCCCCTTGTTGTCATACAGTCGTTAAAGGCAATGTTCGTTATTCTTCTGTTTTTAATGTTTCTGACATTTACAAACAATAAAATTCGATTGAAAGATTTGTTTATGGTTGGAGGGTTGATTTTATTGGCTCTTTGGGGGCAAAGACATATTTCGTTGTTGTATATTATTGGCATGACAATTATCAATCAGTTAATATGTAATTATTTAAATAAAGATTTATCCGAAATTTCTGAAATTGTACAAAAATTCTTTATTACCCTGAAAGGAAAAATAATTGCCATATCCACAATGCTGTTGGCTGCCGTGCTGCTAACCATCCCCAAACTTCATCAGGATTTTTTCAGCGAAATAATCTTTCCGGAAGGAACATGCGATTTCATCGTGGAGAATATGGATGTTAACAACATGAAATTGTTTAATGGATATGACTACGGCAGTTATTTGTTGTTTAGAGAAATTCCTGTTTTCATAGACTCTCGTGCAGATTTATATACAAAAAAATTCAATGGGAAAAAGGATATTTTTCCGGATTATTCCGACATAATGCGAATAAAAACGCATTATGAAACAAAGTTTGCCGAGTATGGGATTACCCATGTTATTTTACATAAAACGACTTCGTTGAATGTGATACTGGAGCAGGACGAACGCTATAAGGAACTTTATTCCGATGAGTTTTTCGTCTTGTATGAACGAATAAGCAATAGCGATAATAAAAACATAGAAAATAATCTAAAATAACACATTATGTCAAAAGTTTATTTTACAGATATGCGCACCAAGCCCGGGCGCAATCTCTTAGACAAATTAGAAACCCTTATCAAGAAGGCCGGAATCGAACAAATCGATTTCAAGGACAAATTCACGGCGATAAAAATCCATTTCGGCGAACCGGGAAATTTGGCCTATATCCGCGCCAATTATGCAGCAAAATTAGCGAAATTTCTGCTTGCCAAACAGGCTAAACCTTTTCTAACCGATTCCAATACTTTGTACCAAGGGCGCAGGTCGAATGCCATCGACCACATCGAAAGCGCTTTTGAAAATGGATTCAATCCGGTGGCCGTTCCCTGTCCGGTAATTATTGCAGATGGTTTGAAAGCCATTGATTATAAGGAAATTCCGATTGATTTAAAATATTGCAAAACAGCAAAAATCGGGGCGGCTATTGCCGAAGCCGATGTCATCATTTCCATGAATCATTTCAAAGGACACGAGCAAGCCGGATTCGGGGGCGTACTGAAAAATTTGGGAATGGGTTCGGCGTCCCGGCCGGGGAAATTGGAATTACATTCTTCTTCCAAACCCATCATTGAAACTGCGGAATGTACTTCCTGCGGTCAATGTGTGAAAAATTGCGCTTCGGATGCCATTCATTTGAATGCCGATAAAAAAGCGGAAATCGACTACGAAAAATGTGTGGGCTGCGGCCAATGCGTAGCTGTCTGTCAATTTGAAGCCGCTCAGCCGGTTTGGGATAATTCGGCGGACATCATGAATTACAAGATTGCCGAATATACGGTTGCCGTTTTGAAAGACAAACCGAATTTTCACATCAATTTCATCATGGATGTTTCCCCGAATTGCGATTGCTGGAATTGCAACGACACAGCTATCGTTCCCAATATCGGCATCGCCGCTTCATTCGACCCGGTCGCTCTGGACAAGGCTTGCGCCGATATGGTTACCCAAGCGGCAGCCAACCTCAATACGGTGCTGAATGTACATAAACACGGAGAATTGCAGGATGTAGATAAATTTAAAATGATTCATCCGAATACCGATTGGAAAGCCGGATTGAAATATGCGGAAGAAATCGGATTGGGGACTGTGGATTATGAATTAGTGAAGGTATAAGCGATTACCGTTTCTCGAACTGCTTTATTTTGAAAATTATTGCTTAACTTTGTACCTTAATTTTGAATTTTAACAAAGAAATAAGCAATGGAATACAATTTTAGCGAAATCGAGAAAAAGTGGCAGGAATATTGGAAGGAAAACAAAACTTACCAAGTAACAACAGACAAGAGTAAACCGAAATTTTATGTGCTGGATATGTTTCCGTATCCATCGGGAGCCGGTTTGCATGTCGGACACCCGCTTGGATACATCGCTTCCGACATTTATTCGCGCTATAAACGCCTGAAAGGATTCAATGTGCTACATCCCATGGGCTACGATGCTTACGGACTTCCGGCGGAACAATACGCCATTCAAACGGGTCAGCATCCGGCGATTACGACGGAACAAAACATCAGCCGTTACCGGGAGCAATTGGACAAAATCGGTTTCAGTTACGATTGGAACCGCGAAATCAGAACTTGCGAACCGGAATATTACAAATGGACACAATGGGCATTTGTTCAGATGTTTAACTCTTATTATAAGAGACAAGAGCCAAGAACCAAGAGTCAAGACAATGGTTGCGCACGCCCGATTTCGGAATTAATTGAACATTTTGAAAAATATGGCTCGGCAAATTTGAATGTTGCTCAAACAGAAGAATTGCATTTTTCGGCAGAAGAATGGAAAGCCAAAACAGAAAAGGAGCAACAGGAAATATTGATGAATTATCGCATCGCCTATCTGGCTGATACGATGGTCAATTGGTGTCCGGCTTTGGGAACGGTTCTGGCGAATGACGAAGTGAGTGAAGGTCTGTCCGTTCGCGGAGGTCATCCGGTGGAACAACGCAAAATGCGCCAATGGAGCCTGCGCGTTTCGGCTTACGCTCAACGGTTGCTCGATGGTTTGGATAAAATTGATTGGACGGAATCTCTGAAAGAAACACAGAAGAATTGGATAGGGCGGAGTGAAGGAGCGGAATTGAATTTTAACGTCGTAGGGGCGTTGCGCGCGACGCCCTTACAATTCACGGTGTTCACAACCCGTGCCGATACAATTTATGGCGTTACCTTCATGGTATTAGCACCGGAAAGTGAATTGGTTAGCCAACTAACCACACCCGCACAAAAGGCAGAAGTATTGAACTATTTGGAAGCAACAAAAAAACGCACCGAGCGCGAACGAATCGCCGACCGGAAAGTAACCGGCGTATTCTCCGGCTCGTATGCCGTCAATCCGGTAAACGGAGAAAGTATTCCCATCTGGATTTCCGATTATGTATTAGCCGGTTACGGAACAGGAGCCATCATGGCAGTTCCCGCTCACGACAGCCGCGACTATGCTTTTGCCAAACATTTCAATTTGCCGATTATCCCATTGATTGAAGGCGCAGACGTATCGGAAGAAAGTTTCGATGCCAAAGAAGGAATCATGATAAACTCCGGATTTTTAAATGGATTGACCGTCAAAGAAGCCATTGCAGCAGCCAAAAAATACATTGCAGAAAACAACCTGGGCAAAGTAAAAGTAAATTTCCGCCTGCGCGACGCCATTTTCAGCCGTCAACGCTACTGGGGCGAACCTTTTCCGATTTATTACAAAGACGGAATGCCTTACACCGTGAACGAAAAAGATTTGCCGATTGAACTGCCGGAGGTGGATAAGTTTTTGCCTACGGAAACGGGGGAGCCGCCGCTGGGGAGGGCGAAAGATTGGGTGTATAAATCATTATAAATTAAAACAATGATTTATAGTATTTTGATTTTGATGAGTATTATTTTGTTCTATGTCCTGTTTCTGGGCAGGACGATTATGTTATATCGCCAGAAAATAAAAGTTTGGACTATTGGAACGAGTACAAAAAACGTATTGGAAACCGTATTGGAAAATATACTGCCGCCTTTTCTCTTGATATGGGGTGTTTTAATTATTCTGTCGGCAACCAATGTACATATAAATAACATTGTGTCAAACAGTATGTTCAGCATTGACTGGATAAAGGCGACAGGTATAATTTTATGTTACAGCAGTTTGTTAATATTCCTATGGGCTTTGATTTCTTTCGGGAAAAGTTGGCGTATCGGCATTGACGAGAAAAACAGCAACGATTTGATAACGACAGGCGCATTCCGTTATTCGCGCAATCCAATATTCTTGTTTATGGATATGTATTTTACCGGTATTATGCTGGTATATCCAACTATAATAATCATTTTGCTGACTATTTGCTCAATAATAGGGATACATTTTCAAATATTGCGGGAAGAGAAATTTCTTTCCAAAAAATTTGACAGCATATATCTGGATTATAAACGACAAACAAGACGATATTTTTAAAATAATGGAAACGAAGCCATAGTTTTTGATACCCCGACAGACAACGAAGCGTCCAAAGAACTGATAAACCGGATAACCTCAACGATGAATTTGAAAATAACAGTTGTTATTCCCAGACGCGGTAAATTAGGTGAAACAGAGTTGCTTGATTATACAATAGATTTGTTTGAGCAATAATATTTTGAAAAACAAATATTTAACCGCTCAAAAAGAGAAGAAAAATTAGGAGAAAATTTTATGACAACAGAAATCAAAAAACAGAAAGAATTTGTGATTTATCAAACCAATGATGGTTCACCGAAAATTGAAGTACGACTTGAAAACGAGACAATTTGGCTTACCAATCTTCAACTTGCGGAATTGTTTCAAACAACAAAATCCAATGTGAGCGAACATATTAAGCATATTTTTGAAGAGGGCGAATTGAGTGAAAATTCAGTTGTTCGGAATTTCCGAACAACTGCCACCGACGGTAAAAATTACGACACAAAACACTACAACCTTGATATGATTATTTCGTTGGGCTATCGTGTCAATTCGCGCGTGGCAACCCATTTTCGCATTTGGGCGACACAACGCCTGAAAGAATACATTGTAAAAGGTTTTACGATGGACGACGAGCGACTCAAAGGCAATGGCGGCGGAAATCATTGCCGAGCGAGCCAATGCAGGCGAGCCGTTTATGGGACTTTTGAGCTTTTCGCATGGCGGCGTGAGCAAAAAAGATATTTCCGTTGCAAAAAATTATTTGACCGAGGAAATCACGCCCGTTGAACAGGCTTATCTGGAAGAACTTAAAAAGATGGGAAAAAGTATAAAATCGTGATATTTAATCGCTTTGAAAAAGGTAAAAAATTAAAGAATATGAAATAATCAAAAGAAATGTATAATTTTGTCATTTAGTATCAACCGCTCACAAGGGCAAAAAGTTAGAATTTATGAGTAAAAAACTGTTTTTATCATCGTATTTTTCGGGCGTAAAAAACTTGTTGCCCGACTTTACAAACAACGAATGTTCGGGTAAAAAAGTCGTTTTCATTCCAACGGCAAGCGTTCCCGAAAAGGTAACATTTTTTGTCGGTGCAGATAAAAAAGCATTGGCAAAACTTGGGCTAATCATCGACGAATTGGAAGTTTCAACTGCCCCTTACGAGGAAATCGCAAGCAAAATTTCCAATGCCGATTATCTTTTTGTAGAAGGCGGAAATACGTTTTTCCTTTTGCAGGAACTGAAACGCACAGGCGCGGACAAACTCATCGTGGAACATATCAATAAGGGAAAACTGTATATCGGCGCGTCTGCGGGGTCAATGATTATTTCAAAAGACATTGAATATGTGAAATTTATGGATAATCCGAAAGCCGCGCCCGATTTGAACGGCGACTTTTCTGCGCTGTCAGTTCTTGATTTCTACATTGTTCCGCACTGTACGAATTTTCCGTTTAAGAAAGCGGCTGAAAAAATGGTTGCAGCATATTCGGAAACGCTTGATTTAAGATCGATTAGCAACAATCAGGTAATTGTTGTCGATGGCGATAAGATGGAAACGCTAACGGTAGAAAAATAAATCCGCGTTATCTGTGTGCAAAAATTCAAACTTCAAGCAAAGAAGTCAAACAAGTTAAAAAATACAGAGATGAGTAAACAGAAAATCAATAAACAGGACGAAATTGTAATCTATCAAACAGCCGATAATACGCCTCAAATAGAGGTGCATTTGAGCGATGAAACGGTTTGGCTTTCGCAGCAGCGAATTGCGGACTTGTTCCAAACTTCGCGTACCAATGTAGTGGAACATATCGACCACATTTACACAGAGGGCGAATTGGACAAAGAGGCAACCTGTCGGAATTTCCGACAAGTTCGCACTGAAGGAACCGTCCGCATTTGTCCGATGCCGTTGTTGCGAAAAATTATTTGTTCGAAAAAGAACTTCGGGCATTAAATCAGATTGTTTCGGGTTATCTTGATTTTGCCGAACGGCAAGCTGAACGCGAAAATCCGATGACAATGAAAGATTGGGCAACGCACCTTGATAATATTCTGACTTCCACAGGCGAAAAGCTGCTGAAAAATGCAGGCAAAATTTCGCACGAACAGGCAATGGAAAAAGCCAAAGCCGAATACCGGAAATATCAGCAAAAAACGCTTTCAGATGTGGAAACAGCGTATTTGGAAACAATAAAAATGATTGAAAAATCGGTAAAAGAGAAAGAATAATGAGAAAATATTTGCGTTATCTGCGTGCAAAAAAATAAAATAATTAACCGCCCGAAAGGGCAAAAAAAGTAAATAATATGGAAATAGAAACATTTATAAACAACTACAAGGAAGCGTTTGGTGAAGCTGTTGAGCTGCCGATTGTGTTTTGGTATTCCGATACGGCAATTGCAAACACAGAGAAAATCGGCGGCTGTTTTTTCAAAGGAATGAAAACAGTCAGAGAGGGCAATGCTCTTGGTTTAAGCGTGGATAATATCGGTTGCGGCGGCGGTAAATTTTACACAGGATTTACCGATATGCCCGAACACGTACCGAATTTTGTTTCGCTGAAAGAAAAATACAAGAAAACCCCCGAAATGATGCTGGATTTTGCGCAAAAATTGGGTGTTTCCCGCACCGAAAAGAAATATCTTAATTTTGTACGTATCGACAAAATCAAGAATTTGGACGATGTTGAGGGAATTATATTTTTTGCCAATCCAGATATAATTTCGGGCTTAACTGCGTGGGCATATTTTGATAATAATGCTGATGATGCGGTTGCTGCGATATTTGGCTCGGGCTGCTCTGCAATGGTTACAAATGCGGTAATAGAAAATGAGCGAAACGGGCGGCGGACATTCTTGGGCTTGTTCGACATCTCTGTTCGCGTGCATTTTGAGCCGAACATTTTGGGTTTTATGATACCGATGTGCCGTTTCAAAGAAATGTATCATACTATACGCGATTGTTGCCTGTTTGATGCGCACGCTTGGGAAAAAATCAAAGGAAGAATTTAAAAAATCCGCGTTATCTGTGTGCTGAAAAAGTTTAAAAAAACGGAGCGTACCGTTTGGCAAAAAGGAACGTACCTTTTGAGGAAAAGGTATATACCTTTTACCAAAACGATGCTTGCCTTTTTGAAAAAATAATGGAAAAACATAAAACCATTGACATAATAAAATAAAACCGCTAATATATAATCATAAAAGGATAATTGTTATGGGAAATAAAACAATTGTAAAATTCAAAGAAAAGGCACGGGAATTGAAATATAATTTATCGGCATTATACCTTGTATATAAAAGAAAGGACGTATCAATTTATGCCAAGGCGGTTATAATAATAACTGTTGGATACGCCTTGTCCCCAATTGATTTAATACCGGATTTTATACCTGTTATCGGCTATTTGGATGATATTATAATTGTGCCGTTACTTATATATTTAGCATTAAAATTAATACCCAAAGAAATAATGGATGAATGCAGGGAAGAAGCAAAAGATATGTGGAAAGATGGAAAACCAAAGAAATGGTATTATGCAATACCTGTAATTATTATATGGTTATTGATAATATTTATAATCATAAAGAATATATTTTGTTACTACTCAGCTTCTCTCTAAATAATAATTTACGTTGCTCGTCATCCGAGCTTGACCCCCTAACCCGAAGGGTTGAATGTGAAACAACGTTCGGCGGAGCCAATAACCCCCAGTGAAGCGTAGCGACTGGGGGTGGTAATGGACACACACACTCCCTCAACCCCGAAGTGGGTTGAATTTATTCATTCATTAACGAGCATGTTCAACCCCTGTTCGGGGTTGAAGAGAGAGAGTCGCATCTTCTACCCCCAGTCGCTTCGCTTCACTGGGGGTTAGTCACATTAAAGACCTTCGGTCTTCCCATTGCGTTAAATTATTATTTAGAGAGGAGCTGAGTAGTACCTATATTTTTTAAGACTAACTGAAATAACCAATAAAAACATTATTTTACAAAAACATATTTTATAAATTTTAAATTAAAGGAGATAAAAAAATGCCCATAGAAATTGCAACAAACAATAAAAACGAAATTATTTTATATCAGCCCGATAACGCTATTCAGTTGGAGGTATTGGTAGAGAATGAAACCGTGTGGCTTTCGCTAAACCAGATGACAGCACTTTTCAACAGAGATAAATCGGTTATATCCAGACATATAAAAAATATATTTGATGAAGGAGAATTGGCTAAAATTTCAGTTGTTGCAAATTTTGCGACAACTGCTGCAGACGGCAAAACATACATGACCGTTTTCTATTAATAGACAACGATTTATATCATATAGGCGCGTCATTGAAAGATTTGGGCAAAAAACTGTTTGCCTTTTCTATAATGGAAATGTCGGCGACTGAATTATTGAGAAATATTATTTAAAGATGTCAAACAAATTAAAAAATACAGAGAAGAGTAAACGGAAAATAGAATAAATTGATTGTGCGATAGAAAGTATTGATTTTATTTATTGAAAAATTATTAGTAATTTCACCACATTAATTTTAACATTTTCAAAATGAAAAAAATATCAGCATTATCATTATTCATTGTATTTATAAATTTTACAGCAATGGCAAAAGAAATTAAATCGGAAATAGTTATCAATGTACCGCCTGAAAAGGTTTGGGCTGTGTTGACGGATTTTGGAAAATATCCTGAATGGAATCCGTTTATTACTTCTCTGAAAGGCGAAGTAGAAGTCGGAAACAAAATAGAAATTCGGATTGAGCCGCCCGAAGGTACAGGCATGACGTTCAAACCCAAAGTGTTGGAAAAAACAGAAAACAAAAAAATTCGTTGGTTGGGCAGTCTGCTTTTCAAAGGGTTATTCGATGGCGAACACTGTTTTGAACTGATTGACAACGGCGACGGCACAACGACTTTCGTTCAAAGCGAAAAATTTCGGGGAATTTTGGTTTGGGCGTTTGGAACGAAAAAAACCAAAAATGGTTTTGAAGCAATGAATTTGAAACTGAAAGAATTAGCAGAATCTGCGTAAATCCCTTAAATCTGCGTTATCTGCGTACTGAAAAACAAAAAAATCATTCGTGAAAATTCGTGTAATTAGTGGCAAAAAAAATATGAATCTACAAAAAATACAAATTGATTTTATTACCGAAATCAAGCAGAAAATTCGGCAGGCGCAGTACGAGGCGATGAAAGCCGTAAATGTGCAGTTAATCAATCTTTATTGGGAAATTGGAAAATCCATTGCCGAAAAACAGGCGGAAAATTGGGGCAAATCAATCGTTTCCACGCTGTCGAAAGAATTGCAGGCAGAGTTTCCGGGCGCAAGCGGTTTCTCGGAAGGAAATCTTTGGTTGATGGCTCAATTTTATACTGAATACCAAGCGGTTGCAAATCTCGTACCATTGGTACGAGAAATTAGTTGGTCAAAACACGTTTCTATTTTAAAGAAATGCAAGGACAATCTCGAACGCGAGTTTTACATTCGTTCTACGCGGAAATTCGGCTGGACAAAAAATAAAGGAATATATGAAAATCAAAAAAACAAAACTCCCCGAAAATTCGCTTGTCAAAAAATATATGCCTGCCGATTATAGCGAGGCATACGAAATGATTGTTGGCAAGAATAATCAATTAACGCCTGACAATCTGCTCATTGCGTTTTGGACAGATTTTCCTGTGTGGGTGCGTTGGCTGTTTAATTTACGCGATATTTTGGTAAAACCTTTTGGACTGAAGGGCGCAGATGAAAATTATAATTCTTTTCAGCAGAAATTTACGAAAATGGTGCGTACAGGCGGAAATTACAAACAAATGAATATTCCTGCTAAAAGCGAAAACGAAACAATTTTGCAACTTGCGGACAAACATTTAACTGCCGAATTGTCGTGCCATATAGAAAATAGCATTGATAATAAATTGAAAATCAGCATTATTACGCTTGTTCATTATCACAATGTTTTGGGCAAAATATATTTTGCGGTTATCAAGCCCTTTCACAAGATTATTAAACGATAATGAAAAGAAGCGTAAAAAGCAATGTAAAATCATAAAAATCAACCTTCAAACAAAGATGTCAAACCCAATTAAAAAATACAGAGATGAGCAAACAGAAAACAAATATCAACCACTTGAGAGGGGAAAAAGGGTAAAACACGAAATCAATTTCGATAAAGACATGTATTTGACTGAATAGAATTCGCTAAAATTATTAAATTGGCGAAATGGATTTCGACAAAGAAACAAATTTGACGAATTATATTTCGGAAAAAATTGTATCTTTGCACAAAAATTTAATAGTTATGGAAGATATAATTAACATTCAAAACCCGCATTGGAAAGGCAAATTTTATCAGAATTTGCATAAACGCGCAACCATAGACAAATTGATAAACAACTTACAAGTTCGTCATATTCAAATACTTACAGGCATAAGACGAAGCGGAAAATCGTCTTTGTTTCGTATGCTGATAAACGAACTTATGAAACAGGGAATACCGCCAAAATCAATTCTGTTTTTGAATATGGATGAGCCGCACTATTACGAAATCTGGGAAAATTCCGCACTGTTTTATAAAATTATTAATCTGGCGGAAAAAATGACAGGCGAAAAGGTGCAGTATCTTTTTTTAGACGAGGTGCAGGTTGTATATCGTTGGGAAAACTTTGTAAAAAGCACTTACGACAGCGAAATTTTCAAGAAAATTTTTGTTACAGGCTCAAATTCTTCGTTTTTGAACAATGAATATTCTACTTTGCTGTCGGGCAGATATTTAGCCAACAAGGTTTTTCCGTATTCGTTGAAAGAATTGTTTGAAAATAACGGCATAACCGATTATTTGACGCTTATTTCGGAACGAGCCGCTGTGTTGAGAATGATTGACGATTGCTTGGAATGGGGCTGTTTCCCTGAAATTAAAGCATTGAAAAACAACGAAATAAAGTCAAATTTACTGAACAGTTATTTCGATTCAATCATAATGAAAGATTGTGTCAGCCGCTACCAAATTGCTGATATTGCAGCGTTTAAGAAACTGCTTTTGTATTCGATTTCAAATGTCGGCGCGGTTTGTTCGTACAAAAGTTTGGGCGCGGCGGCGGGAACGAACGAAAATACGGCAAAAAAATATATTAACATTCTTGATGACAGTCATATCATTCAAGATGTGTCGAATTTTGCCTTTTCGTTAAAAGAAAATGTGCGGCAAAGTCATAAAATTTATGCGGCTGACACAGGTTTGGTAAATGCCGTTTCCTATCGTTTTTGGGACAATAAGGCGAAACTTTTTGAAAATTTTGTATTTAACGAACTGCAAAAACAGCAGCACGAAGAAATTACCTTTGCCAATGCAGGCGGCGAATGTGATTTTGTGATTAAAAACAGTTTTGATTACGAGGCGGTTCAGGTTTGCTATGAACTTACGCCTGAAAATCACAACAGAGAAATAAAAGGTTTTGAGAAAATCGAAAAAGAGGTAAAATTAAACCGCAAAACGATTATCACCTACAATCAGGAACAAACGCTTGGCGACATTGAAGTTGTGCCTGTTTGGAAATACTTTTTTAATAATAACTAATAATTATCACCCGCCCGAAAGGGCAAAAAAAATCAGAAAATATGTTTTTAAAAACAGGAATATTTATAGTTATAACATTGATAATTACTGTATTATTGGCAGTTGTGCAACAAAAAATCAATCTCGATTTTGAAAAAATAACATTGCCACAACTTGCGCCTGCACTTGCTTTTCTTGCGGTTTCGCTGATTTTTGCAAATATTGCGTTTTCGGTAAATGTTGATTTTAACAAAAGCATTGCATTAAAAACGCTCATTGCATTTATTTTGCCGTTTTTGCTGTTTGGAATAGCGTTTTTGGCAGGAAAACTGACAGGTTTAAATGTAAAAATAACGGAAAATCTACAATCAATTTTACCAATTATGCTCATTGGCATTATAATAGGCGCGTTTGGCGAGGAAATCGGTTGGCGAAGTTTTTTGCAGCCGTTTTTAGAAAAGAAAAATTCTGTGTTAATCGCTTCTGTTTTAGTTGGCTGTATTTGGGGTTTGTGGCATATCGGGCATTATAAAAACGGCTTGCTTTTTATGGTTGGCTTTCTGCTTTTTACCATATCTGCCTCAATTATTATCGTGTGGCTGCTGCGCGGAACGCAATATAATTTGATTATCGCAGCGGTTTTTCATATTGCTGTAAATTTAGGTTTTGTCCTGTTTTTCAAAAACTCTCTGACAGACGCTAAACTAATAATTATCAACGGAATAATATGGTTAATTCCTGCAATAATTATTGTTTCACTAAATGGAAAATATTTTTTTAAATAAAATAATCAACCGCCCGCAAGGGCATAAAAAATAGAAAAATGAATATAAAAACATGGTGGAAATACAGCGGAATTTTGTTGATTATAACGGCAATTCTGCACACACTCATAGCATTGGTTACGATATGGAAAAACGGCATTTTTGCGGAAATTGTTCGCAATGGCGTTTTTAATTCTATTGGCACCGACTTCAAACTTGGGATGGCATTTTGGTTTTTTGTTTGCGGTATTGCCCTTTGGATTCTTGGACAAGTTTTGCATTATTATATCAAACGCGAACAACAGCCTGCACCAAAGTTTTTGGGTTGGTTTTTGTTACTATTCAGTATTATCGGGTTGTGTTTTGTTCCATTATCAGGCTTTTGGCTATTTATTCCGCAGGGCTTGATAATTTTAGTTGGACAAAAATCTGCGAAAATCCGTTAAATCTGCGTTATCAGCATGCAAAATAAAAATAGCAAAAAATTATGTCAGCCCCCCAATCCATAGAACACCACCCACTCACGCCCTTCCTCCCAAAGGACGCAAAATTGCTAATGCTGGGCAGTTTTCCGCCGCAGAAAAAGCGTTGGTCGATGGAATTTTACTACCCGAATCTCAACAACGATATGTGGCGTGTGATGGGTTTGATATTTTTCGACGATAAAAATTATTTTGTAGATACCGCGCACAAGACTTTTCGCAAAGAGCTAATTATCAACTTTTTGACCGAAAAAGGAATTGCCTTGTTCGATACCGCAACCGTGGTACGCCGCTTGAAAGACAATGCCGCCGACCAGTTTCTCGAAATTGTAGAAGCAACCGATATTCGTAAATTATTACAGCAACTGCCCGATTGCAAAGCCCTTGCCGTTACGGGGCAAAAAGCGATGGACACGTTGCGCACACAATTGCAAGTAGAAGAACCGGCTGTGGGTAAAAGCACGGAATTTGTGTTCGGCAATCGCCCGATGCAGTTGTTTCGTATGCCTTCCACCTCTCGTGCCTATCCGTTGAAGTTGGAAAGCAAAGCAGCGATGTATGAAAAAATGTTGCAAGAAATTGGAATTAAATAAATTGAAAAAATCGTAACTTTGCCGGTAAAAAATGAGCATAATTATATAAAATAAACACAAATAAAAATATGTCAAATCAACCGAATATCAAATCTTCCGCTGCCGAATACCTTACTTTCGTGGCTTCTAAGGGCGAAAATTATCAGAATATCGAAATTCGATACGAAAATGAAAACATTTGGCTCACGCAAAAAATGTTGGCTGCGCTTTATGATGTGGAGGTGCATACAATTAACTATCATATCAAAAAAATTTTTGAAGACAGGGAATTGAGTGAAGATTCAGTTATTCGAAAATTTCGAATAACTGCCGCAGATAATAAGGAATACAACACGAATCATTATGATTTACAAATGATTATCGCTATCTGTTTCAAGGTAAACAGCGGGCGGGCGGTGCAATTAGACCAGATTTTGCTTGCCAACAAATATGAACTTTTGCAAAATGCAGGCAGAATTTCGATGGAAATTGCCCGCCAACACGCCGAAACGGAGTTTGAAAAATATCGAATAGAGCAAGACCAACTTTATGAAAGCGATTTTGACCGTTTTTTGCTGTTGGAAGAAAGTGTAAAACGGATTGAAAATTAATGATAAACCGCTTGGGGGCTGTTAGAATTATTGTTGGCAGGCGTAATCTGTTCAAAATTATACGAAATCAAAAAGTAAATAAATCCGCGCAAATCCGTTAAATCTGCGTTATCTGCGTGCAAAGAAATAAAAACATTAATTTAACAAAAAC
>BNXY01000043.1 GCA_025999935.1 Bacteroidia bacterium
CATTGAAGAATAACCAACCGATGATTATGGATGTTTTCCCTTTCTCTACTGAAAAAGAAAAATAAAAGCCCGAATGAACATTGCCAAGAATCTCTTGCAGATTAAAACAGAATTACCGGAAACGGTTCGCCTGCTGGCCGTTTCAAAGTTGCAACCCGAATCAAGGATATGGGCGGCTTATCACAAAGGCCAACGCATTTTCGGAGAAAGCCGCGCACAGGAATTACTTCCCAAACATGCAAATTTACCCAAAGATATTGAATGGCATTTTGTCGGGCATTTGCAGATAAATAAACTCAAACAGATTGCTCCGTTTATTGATACGATTCAAAGTATCGACAGCCTGAAATTGTTGGAAACCGCAGACCGGGCAGCTGGAAAATTCAACCGAAAAATAAACGTTTTGCTTCAAGTTCATATTGCGCAGGAGGAAACTAAATTCGGATTCTCTTTCGATGAAATTGAAGATTTTTTCAAAAGCGGTTTATTTCTTTCATTCGAAAATCTTACTTTTTCCGGCTTGATGGGAATGGCTACTTTAACGGATGACAGGGAACAAATACGGAAAGAATTTAACAGTTTGGCTGTTTTGTTTCAAAAAATAAAAGCGGATTATTTTGCATGGAATGACACTTTTAAAGAATTATCCATGGGTATGAGCGGCGATTATCCGATTGCCGTTGAAGAAGGGTGCACGATGGTACGAATTGGGAGTAAAATATTTGGGGCACGTTAAAAAAACAAAATTAATTAGCTATTATCTTTTAAAATTTATAGCTTTGCGCTGTAATAATAATTCAATCTCTATGGAAAATCTCTTTGAGACAAGTTTTGCAGGTTTAAATCTGAAAAATCCGATAATTATAGCCAGTTCAGGTTTGACGAATACAGCAGAAAAAAACAAAGAACTTGAAAAAGCCGGAGTAGGCGCCGTCATTCTGAGGTCTTTGTTTGAGGAGCAAATAGAAATACAAACCGATACTGATTTTCAGGCATTTTGTCCGAAAGAGGATGAACTTATTTGGGATTCTTTAAAAAGTTTGCAAATTGCCGATTATTTGAATTTGATACAGGAATCAAAAAAACTATGCCATATTCCAATTATAGCAAGCATCAATTGTTACCGGGAAGATTGTTGGATTGACTTTGTCCGCCAGATTGAAATGGCCGGTGCGGATGCGATAGAATTGAATATTTTTGCCTTGAATACGGAAAATACCGGCGAAGATTCTTTGGAAAATATTTATCTGCGGATTACCAAGCGGGTAAAAGAATTGGTTAATATTCCGGTTATTGTGAAAATGAGTAAATATTTCAGCCACATTGTGAATCTGGCAGCAAGTCTGCATGCAGTCGGAGCAGATGGCGTGGTATTGTTCAGCCGGTTTTATCAACCGGATATCGACATCAACAAATTACAGGTAAATTCGGGATATGTTTTCAGTTCACAATCGGATATCGGCGATACTTTGCGTTGGTCGTCTATTGTTTCCGGAAAATTTCCGAAAATTTCTTTGGCTTCCTGTACCGGCATCCACGATTGGGAAGATATCGTCAAATGTATTATTTGCGGCGCATCGGCGGTTGAAATATGCAGTACGGTTTATCAACATGGAAATGAGATTATTCCGGCTATGCAACGCAGCATGGAAGATTGGATGACCGGTATGAATTTCAAGTCTATCAATGATTTCAAAGGAAAATTGAATTATTCAAGTATGAAAGACCCTTCTTTATATGAGCGGGTACAATTTATCAAATATTTTGCCAACAGGGATTAAAAAAATAAAAAAATGTTTTTGAAAGGCGCATTTAAAAATTCTTCTGTTTTTGTTCAGCTATTGATGCTTTTGGCTGTTAGCGTTTTTTGCTTGACGGCAAGTTCGATTATTATCCTGTTTCTTGTGGTTTTTAAAGTGGGAATTTCTCCTGAGGTAATCAACGAAATTGGGCAAAATCTGAATAATCAACCGGATTTAATGCGGGAAATGCAGTTTCTGCAAATATTGGGCATTTTTATTTTTCCGCCGATAATTTGCGCTTGGCTGTTCAGTGATAATTACAAAGAATACCTGCACATTGAGCATCCCATTCATTTGCCGGTGGTTGCTTGGACGTTTATCAGCATTGTAGTATTTGTTCCGTTTATCAATTTTACGAGTTATCTCAATCAACAAATGGTATTTCCGGAAGCCTTAAAAGGTTTGGAAATCTGGATGAAAGAAATGGAAGAGGCGATGGGCCGGCAATTGGAAGCCATGCTTTTCACTCACAACATCCGGGAAATTATTTTTAATATTCTGGTGGTTTGCGTATTTACCGGAATCGGCGAAGAATTTATGTTCAGGGGATTGTTGCAAACCATGTTTGGCCGGGCGCTTAAAAATCCGCACGTGCTTGTTTGGACGATTGCCATTTTGTTCAGCGCCATTCATTTCCAGTTTTACGGATTCCTTCCGCGCATGATTCTGGGCGCCTATCTGGGTTATCTGATGTATTATACAAAGTCTATCTGGATTTCAGCATTCGCGCATTTTACGCATAATCTTTGCACGCTGTCTATTGTTTATGCTTTTCAGGATTCGCCGGAAAAGATGCAGCAGGCAGATACTATCGGCACTGGTTCAACCTGGTGGATAGCGGTCGCTTCGCTGGCTTTGTTCGCTTTTTGCTTTTTGCAGATAAAGAAACGGAGTTTGTAGAATTGAAATTCTTCTATTTGTTGAGATGGGTAAGATTTACGCAGATATGGAAAAATATAAACATACAGAATTGACAAACAAAATCACAAAACCTTCCGTCTTAATTCAAAATCCCGTCCCAAATATTTTTCACGGACAATGGGGTTTTCGGCCAATTCCTCTGCAATTCCCTGAAACAGAACTTTTCCTTCAAACAGAAGATAGGCGCGGTCGGTAATGCTCAACGTTTCATGCACGTTGTGGTCGGTAATCAGGATGCCGATATTTTTATGTTTCAGTTCTCCGACAATCTGTTGAATATCCTGCACGGCAATCGGGTCGATACCGGCGAAAGGCTCATCCAACATAATGAATTTCGGGTCAATGGCCAAGCACCGGGCAATTTCCACCCGGCGGCGTTCTCCACCCGATAGCTGGTCGCCCAGGTTTTTCCGCACTTTTTGAAGACCAAACTCCGTTATCAGGCTTTCTAATTTTTCTTTTTGATATTCCACCGGATGATTCGTCATCTCCAGAACCGACCGGATATTATCTTCCACCGACAATTTGCGGAAAATAGAAGCTTCCTGCGCCAGATAACCGATGCCGTTTTGGGCGCGCTTGTAAACCGGAAATTTGGTTATATCCATATCTCCCAAAAAAATCTTCCCTTTGTTGGGAGTTACCAAGCCCACCGTCATATAAAAAGTAGTCGTTTTCCCGGCGCCGTTAGGCCCCAGTAAACCAACGATTTCTCCCTGCTTTACATCAATCGAAACATGGTTGACCACCGTGCGGTTTCTGTACCTTTTTACCAAATCTTCCGTGCGAAGAATCATTTGTTCCATAGACTTTATCTGTAATTTTAGTACAAAAGTAGTAAAAAATCATTACATTTGCAGATGAATTTGCAATTCAACCAAATTTAGAATAAATGAAGACGTTACAAAAATTCGGACAATACGTTATTTTGATGCTTCGGGCGTTGACCGTTCCGGAGCGTTGGAATATATTTTTCAAACAGACCATGAAAGAAATATACAAATTAGGTGTCGATTCTATTGGGATTGTGATATTTATCTCCCTGTTTATAGGCGCAGTATTAACCATTCAGGTTTCTCTGAATATACAATCTCCGCTTATCCCTGATTTTACGGTGGGATATATTACGCGGGAAGTGATTCTATTGGAATTTTCTTCTACCATCATGTGTTTGATTCTGGCCGGGAAAGTAGGTTCAAATATCGCATCCGAATTAGGCACCATGCGGGTTACCGAGCAAATCGACGCATTGGATATCATGGGTGTCAATTCTGCTAATTATTTAATATTGCCAAAGTTGGTAGCATTCATCATTTTTATTCCGGTATTAGTCATATTCAGTATGTTTTCAGGAATCATAGGCGGTTATATCATTGCGTTTGCGACAGATATGATAACCGTAGCAAAATATGAATTTGGAATTCAATATTGGTTTGTTCCTTTTTATATCGGATATTCTATCGTGAAATCCATGATATTTGCATTTATTATCGCCTCTATATCTTCTTATTATGGATATTATGTGAAAGGAGGCGCTTTGCAGGTCGGGAAAGCGAGTACAGATTCGGTAGTGATGAGCAGTGTGTTGATTTTGGCTTTCGATCTGATTATAACCCATTTAATGCTCACGAAATGATAGAAGTAAAACATATATGCAAGTCGTTTGAAGAAAAGGACGTTTTGAGAGATATTTCAACGGTTTTCGATAAAGGCAAAACAAATTTGATTATCGGCCGAAGCGGTTCGGGCAAAACGGTTTTGATGAAAACCCTGATTGGATTGATACGCCCCAGTTCCGGAGAAATCCTTTACGACGAAAGGAAACTGACCGCCATGCGCAAGCCGGAATTGAAAATGCTCCGCCGTGAAATGGGCATGTTGTTCCAAGGTTCAGCTTTGTTTGACTCCATGACGGTTTTGGAAAATGTGATGTTTCCGCTGGACATGTTTACCCATGAAAGTTGGAAAGAACGGGAGAAAAGGGCTAAATTCTGTTTGGAACGGGTCAACCTGACTGATGCCAACGATATGTATCCGGGGGAAATCAGCGGCGGAATGATGAAAAGGGTAGCCATTGCCCGCTCCATCGCTTTGAATCCCAAATACCTTTTTTGCGATGAGCCTAATTCGGGATTAGACCCGAAAACCGCTTTGCTGATTGACGATTTAATTCACGATATTACCAAGGAATACAATATGACTACGGTAATCAATACGCACGATATGAACTCCGTAATGAATATCGGAGAAAAAATCATATTTATTTTCGAAGGAGAAAAAGCATGGGAAGGAACCAAAGATGAAATCATGACATCCACCAACGAGAAATTGAATGATTTTGTATTTGCTTCCGATTTATTTAAAAAAGTAAAAAAAATAGAAAATTGGGTCAATGAAGAAGGTTAATTTGTTTGTATCGCTTTGTATTTTGGTTATATGCTTAACCGCTTGTGCTAAAAAACACTATGCGACGAAAAGCATTGAGGTAAGCCGGATAGAAATGAACAGTAACCGGGATGACAAAGCCTCTCCGGAAATGCTTGCGCTGGTCAATTCCTACAAGACGAGATTGAGCGCAGAAATGAATGTGGAAGTTGGGAAAGCAGCCCAAACCTTGCCAAAAGGTTTTCCGCAAAGTTTGTTGACGAATTTCACAGCCGACGCCATGCAGGATTATGTATCCGCATCGCAGGGACCGGTTGATTTTGCGGTAATAAACAATGGCGGACTTCGCACAATTCTCAATGAGGGAACCGTTACCATCGGTAATTTGTATGAGATTTATGCTTTTGAAAACCGGTTGGTATTACTTGAATTACCGGGAAAAGCCGTCAAAGAATTTTTCGATTTCATAGCGTTTCATGGCGGAGAAGGTTTGTCGAAAGGCGTAGAATTAATTGCCAAAAAAAAGGAATTACAATCTCTGAAAATTGGCGGACAGCCCGTGGATGAAAACAAAACGTACCGGATAGTGACCGTCGATTATCTGGCGGAAGGCAACAGTGGAATGACTGCTTTGACACAAGCCGTCAAATACACCGATTTAAATATTACGCTTCGCGATGCGATGATTGAACAGGTAAAGAAATTAACAACCGAAAATAAATTAATCGATGCAAAACCGGATAATAGAATTAAAATTGAGGAGTAAGTTATTATTCATTTTACTTGCATTTCCTCTCCTGCTCGCGGCTCAGGATAAATCGCTCGTGGTGCTTCATCTCAACGATACCCACAGCCGCATTGAACCTTTTCCGGAAAACGATTCCCGGAATCCCGACAAAGGCGGCGTTATCCGTCAGGAAGCCTATATGGAAGAAGTTCGCAGAGAAAATAAAAACGTACTGCTTTTCCACAGCGGCGATTTCGTACAGGGAACCCCTTATTTCAACTTGTTTGGCGGCGAAGCTGAAATGGCGGTTGCCAATTTCATGAAAGTGGATGCCGCTTGTCTGGGCAACCATGAATTTGACAATGGATTGGCGTTTTTGGCCAATCTGCTTCGTATGGCTAAGTTCCCTTTTTTAACTACGAACTTGGATTTTACGGGAACTCCGGTCGAAGGGCTGACCAAAGAATATGCCATCCTCGAACGGGACGGTCTGAAAATAGGCCTTATCGGGCTGACCATAGACCCGGACAATTTGGTGGCAAAAAATAATTACGCCGGGATGAAATACCTCGACCCCATTGAATCAGCCAATCGAGTAGCCGCCTTTTTGAAAGAAAAAGAAGCCTGCGATTTGATAATCTGCTTGTCGCACTTGGGTTATTATCCTTCCGAAAAACCGGTCGGCGATATTACCTTAGCGAAAGAAAGCCGCAATATTGATATTATTCTCGGAGGACATTCGCATACTTTTCTGCAACAGCCCGACCGGCGTTTGAACCTTGACGGCAAAGAAGTGGTTATTAATCAGACGGGAGCTTACGGCATCTATGTCGGACGGTTGGATATTGTTTTAGAAGAAATGAAATGAAAAAAGTTTTGGGCGTATTATTGATTTTGTGTGTTTGTTTTTTTTCGTATGCCCAAAATCCGCCGGATTTATACCGGCAAGTAGATAAACAAAAGATGAATCATTGGGTGGATTCCATCTTTGATTCGATGACATTGGACGAAAGGATCGGTCAATTGTTTATGATAACCATCGGATTGGAATCGGCCAACCAATCGGCTGCTTTGAAAAATATCAAAGAGCAAAAAATCGGAGGCATCCTCTTTTCCAAAGGGAGTTTGCAGAAACAGGCGGAAACGGTCAACTTGTATCAGAAAGCCAGCCGGATACCTTTGCTGATTTCATTCGACGGAGAATGGGGTTTGTCGATGCGATTGGAAGATGCGCCCCGTTTTCCGAAAAACATGATGCTGGGCGCCGTTTCCGACGATGAGCTTATCCGGCTTTATGGCGAAGAAATGGGACGGGAATGTCGGGAATTGGGCGTTCATATCAATTTTGCGCCCGTTTTGGATGTGAATATCAATCCCGAAAATCCGGTTATCGGAACCCGCTCGTTCGGAGAAAAACAACAATTGGTTTCCGAAAAGGCGGTGGCTTATGCCAAAGGATTGGAAAGCAAAAAGATAATGGCCGTCGGAAAACATTTTCCGGGTCATGGCGATACGGCCGAAGATTCCCACAAAACTTTACCCAAAATAAACCATTCCAAAATCCATTTGGACGAAATTGAACTCTATCCTTTTGTGCGCTTTATTCAGGAAGGATTTGCCGGTGTGATGACCGGCCATTTGTCCGTGCCGGCTTTGGATAATTCCACCGGACTTCCCACTTCTTTATCGCCCAAAATTGTGAATGGCTTATTGAAAAAAGAATTGGGATTTAAGGGTTTGACATTTACCGATGCGCTGGCGATGAAAGGCGCTTCTACGGCAAAAACCAGTGTTTGCGTTCAGGCTTTATTGGCAGGCAACGATGTTTTATTAAGTCCCACTAAAGTAGCAACCGAATTTGCTTCGGTAAAAAAGGCGGTCGAATCGGGTGTTTTGAGTCTGTCGCTCATCGAAGAAAAATGCTTGAAAGTACTTCAATACAAATACATTGCCGGATTAAATAATTACAAACCGGTGGATACAAAAAGCATTTATCAAAGAATTAATACCAATTATTCCACTTGGTTGATTCAAAAACTGAATAACGAAGCCATTACGCTACTTAAAAATGAAGGCGGTAAAATTCCGATTAAGCAATTGGGTAAAAAGAAAATAGCAGTTCTTTCCCTGGGTGCGGATGCCGAATCGGAGTTCCAAAAACGGATGGCTTTGTATGGCGGTTTTGATTTTTTCGCTATGTCTGTGGCTGATGCCAAAAATGCCGCCAATTTATTCAAACAATTGGGGAATTATGATGAAATTATTTGTGGAATTGCTTCCGAAACGCTCGGCGATTTTCCGGAACTTCAAACTTTGATTAAAGAAAAAGAGGTGCATCTTTGCTTTTTCATATCTCCTTATAGCCTTGGAAAGTACAAGAAAAGCATAACTTCCGCGCGTTCGGCAATTTTGGCTTATGAAAATACGGTTTATGCACAAAAAGCAGCCGCAGAAATAATAATGGGAGGCATTCCCGCCAAAGGAAAATTACCGGTTACCATTTCCGGCTTGTTTGACTATGGCGGCGGTTTGGAAACGGATAAAGTAAGATTGTCTTACCAAGAGCCTTTGGAAGCCAAAATGTCAATAAGCGTATTAAACAAAATTGAAGCGATTGTCAATGAAGGAATTAAAAACGAAGCCTTCCCCGGATGTCAGGTTTTGGTTGCTAAAGACGGCGTGGTGGTTTACAATAAAACATTCGGATATTTTGATTATGCCGGCACACACCGGGTGCAGCCTGCCGACGTCTATGATTTGGCTTCTGTAACCAAAGCTTTAGCCGCCATTCCGGCGGTTATGGAATTGTATGATACGAAGAAGATTACATTGTCAGACCGTATCAGTCGGTTTGTTCCGGAACTGAAAAATACGGATAAAAGTAATATTACCATTCAGAACGCCTTGTTTCACGAAAGCGGTTTACCGGCTTTTCTGCCGTTTTATCAAAAGTTGATTGACGAAAACAGCTATAAAGGACGACTTTCTTCTTCCCGCCGCGATTTCACTTTCCGTATTCAATACGATACGGATGTGTATATGCGAAGTGATTTTGAATTTTATCCGAATAAAGTTTCCAAAACCCCCAAACCGGGTATTGGAAAACAAGTTGCTGAAAATTTTTATATCAAAGATAATTTCCGGGATGAAGTGCTGAAAGAAATTGCCGACGCCAAGTTGGGCAAGCAGCGCAGTTATTTGTATAGCGATTTGAATTTCATGTTGTTGAAAGAAGTAACCGAAAATATTTCCGGTCAAAAATTTGACAAGTACCTGAATGACCGGTTTTTTGCCGGTCTGGGCGCCAATTACACCGGTTTTCTTCCCCTACAAAGGATAAACAGGTTGAACATCGCTCCGACCGAGAACGACGAATTTTGGCGGAATCAGATGCTTATCGGATATGTGCATGATGAGGCGGCGGCAGTGATGGGTGGCGTTTCCGGAAATGCCGGTCTGTTTTCCAATGCCAACGATATGGCGAAAATACTGCAAATGCTACTGAATTTTGGGGAGTACGGGGGCGAAAAATATTTGAGTCAGGCAACCGTAAAAACTTTTACCCAAACGAAAAGCGCCGTCAGCAGGCGAGGATTGGGATTTGACAAACCGGACAAAAACCGGCCGGCATCCAGTCCAACAAGCGAAACGGCTCCGGCCTCCACTTACGGACATACGGGTTATACCGGAACCTGTTTTTGGGTAGATCCGGATAATCAATTGATTTATATCTTTTTATCTAATCGAGTATATCCGTCCAGAACCTATAAAAAGTTGATGGATTTGAATATCCGGCCACGCATACAAGCTGTTATTTATGAAGCGATACAAAAAAATAGATAATTTTGCAAAATTATTTTCAAAGTTTGGCACAAAAATTGAAAGTTTGGCACAGTATTTGCACCTATAACAATGCAGACATAAAACAGTCTCACTCCTTGCTAAAATTGTTGGGGTAGTCAAATTAAATTATCTCTTTTTGTTATTGCTTGTGAAAGCTGTATCAAGATTTCAATATTAGTTACAGAGTGTGTGAATGAACTTAGTCAATGATTTTACGAGGAGAGAGGCGTGTCTGTAAATCCGTTATTCAACGGATTTTTTTGTTTATGAAGATATATAGAACAAACCCGATAATTATTAGAATCAAGCCTGTTAGTAAAGTTCTATTGGTTTGATTGTGCATAAAAAAAGGAATAATGAGGAACAACTCCCCAATAAGCAACACAAAAATTCCACAGTTTTTAAAAAAAAAGTTCATTATTATCATTGAAATTGAAGACAAAAATAGGTAATTAATTGCGGAAATAAAAATATTGAAGACAAACTGGGTATAAAATTAGAATTTTATTCACACGCATTTGTTAATTTAAATATTTTCATGTAAGTTTGTGGAAAAATAGGAAAGTACAAAAATTATGAAACGTTTCATTCTCCTGATTTATCAATTTTGCATTTGGTTGCCGCTTGCCCTTTTTTTGACAATTGTCACGGCTTTAACGGTTACCGTTGGCTGTTTGTGCGGAGGAGAGCGTTTTTTTAGTTATTATCCGGGCGTTTGTTGGTCAAAACTGATTTGTATAATTACTTTATGTCCGGTTAAAGTGGCCGGAAAAGAAAAATTGGACAAAAAACAATCATACGTCTTTGTTTCCAACCATCAGGGCGCTTACGATATTTTCCTTATTTACGGTTACATCGGACAGCCCATCAAATGGGTCATGAAACAAAGCCTGCGGAAACTGCCTTTTGTCGGGAAAGCTTGTGAAGAGGCCGGTTTTATTTTTGTGGACAGTTCCTCCCCAAAAGCGGCGGCAAAAACCATCAAAGATGCGGAGGAAAAATTAAAAAACGGCGCATCCATCGCTATTTTTCCCGAAGGCTCCCGAACCAAAACCGGCAAAATGGGCAAGTTCAAAAAAGGCGCTTATCAAATGGCTTTGGACTTAAAATTACCGATTGTTCCCATTACCATTAACGGCTCTTACGAGGTAATGCCCATCAGTACTTATTTTATCAATCCCCATAAAATGGAATTACTCATCCACGACCCCATTCCAACCGGACAGATTGACTTGGATAATATCCGGGAAGCGGCCATAAAAATTCGGGAATTAGTCGATGGATCCGGGGAAAAAATTGAATCCGGACTTTGGGAGCAATACAAATAAAACGGAAATTTGAATAAAATATACCAAATTATTTTATATCTTTGTCAACTATATTATCAAACTATTAAATTAAATACATTTATGAAAACAAAAACACTTATTTTTATGACAATTGGATGCTTATTGCTACTCCCTTGCAAAGCACAAATGCACTATGCCCCTGTAAACCCAAAGGCAACACCCGAAGCAAAAGCTTTACTTGAAAGGCTTTATAAATCCGTTGATGAAGGACAAATTCTTTCTGCCCAGCACCACAATAATCTTTCGCCGATGGGGTATATGTCGGATTTGAACCGTATTGCCGAAGTAACCGGTGGTAAAGTTCCTTTGATTTGGGGTGGCGATATGGGCTGGGATTTACAGCAAGTAGTTGATTTGGCCGTTGGAGAATACGAAAAAGGCCGTTTGATTACACTGATGTGGCACTCCCAACGTCCGTTAGATGAAGGCCGTACCGATTTCAGAAATCAATGCCAAGGTAAACTTAGCGAAGAAGATTGGCTGCAATTATTGACTCCCGGAAGTGAAGTGCATAAAGGTTGGTTGGCCAAAGCCGACGAAGTGGCCGGTTACCTCAAACAACTGAAAGACAAAAATATCCCTGTCCTCTGGAGGCCTTACCATGAAATGAACGGCGAATGGTTCTGGTGGGGAAACCGTAGGGGCGAAAACGGATTTGCCAAATTGTACAAGATGATGTACGACCGTTACGTAAACTACCACCACCTCGATAACCTGATTTGGGTGTGGAATGCCAATGGCCCGCGTGATATTCCAAACGATACGGCTTACGATTACGCCCTCTTTTATCCCGGCAATGAATATGTAGATGTATTGGCCACAGATATTTACAACAATGATTGGAAACAGAGCCATCACGACCAGTTAATCGAATTGGGAAAAGGAAAATTAATCGCTCTGGGCGAAATCGGAAATGTTCCCACTCCGGAAACCTTGGAAACGCAAAACAAATTTGCATGGTTTATGATTTGGACGGGCTTTACAGCTCCGCGCTTTAACACGCCGGAAGCGCTCAAAGCATTATACAACCGTCCGAACACCATTAGCTTTGAACCCAAATAATAACGCATCATGCCAATTATTGAAACCATCCGACAACGCCGGTCTGTACGCAGTTACACCGGCCTTGCTTTGAGCCGCGAACATACGGAAAGCATTGTGAATTACATCAAAAGTCTGAAAGCGCCGTTTGGGGCGAAAGTGCGTATCCAACTGATTCAGGCTGTTACCGGCGATTCCAAGCCCGTGAAATTAGGCACTTACGGATGGATTGGCGGCGCTGTAGATTACCTTGCCCTTATTTACGAAGAAGGGCCGTTGGCAGAAGAAAGCGCCGCTTATTTGTTCGAGCAGACGCTTCTTTATTGCACCGGTTTGGGATTGGGTACTTGCTGGTTGGGCGGTTCATTCAATCGGAAAGATTTTAAAGGACAGTTGGATTTGAAGGCGAATGAAAAGTTGAAAATTGTTTCGCCCGTAGGATATATCAGCGACAAAAAACGGTTTGTGGAAAAATATATCGTAGGCGCCGAAAAAAATCACCGTACGCGCAAGCCTTTTGAATCGATTTTTTTCCACAAAAATTTTACTACGCCATTATCGGAAGAATTGGCAGGTATTTACAGACAGCCCTTGGAAATGGTTCGATTAGCGCCTTCGGCCAATAACCTGCAAGATTGGCGGATTGTGTTGGATGAGGGCGTCTTGCATTTTTACCAGCACCTATCCGCACTCGGATTATTTGTGGCGACAGATATGGGTATCGCCTTATGCCATTTCGAACAAGTTTGCCGGGAGTTGAACATTGCCGGAAAGTTTGACGTATTGGATAAATTCGGAAAAGTACCTGAAAATAAAGGGAATAAATATACAATTTCTTGGGTGGAAACGTAAATTCCAACTCAACCGGATACGCTTTTATTTATCCTTCTGCGATTACATCTTCCTTTTCCGGCCCCCAAGGTTCCGGCGTTGAATCGGGATTGAACGGATTGAAATAATAAATCTTTTTCGTATCTAAGTATTTCAGGAACAACGGGAGGCGTTCTTTGAAAGTCGCTTCATTTTTATTTTCCGTACCCGACCAAGCATCTTCGGCAATAACAGTCACGCGGGGAAAAGTCATGAAATCAAGACGCTTTTTGTCGGCAATCCGTTCCGTCCAGATGTTTGCCTGAATCCCTAAAATTTGGCGTTCACGTCCTGCCGTCCTATCTTGGATGCTTTCGGGAAACCGATAGGCGACTTCCAAGGTATTGAAAGCGCCGCTCCAACGCCGCCCGATTTTGTGCGTATCATGCTGTACAAAATCAAAATAACACGGGATGCGAGGCGAAAGAATTACCCGAAAACCGGCTTTCAAGGCTTGGTCTAATACCTGAGGTTTGTCGTGCCGCCACCACATCACAATCATTTTATCGGCGGGGACACCGGATTCAATGATTTCATCCCATCCTATCACGGTTTTGCCCAAGCCGGCAATTATCTCACAAGCCCGGCGCACAAAATAATGCTCTAATCCCACTTCGTTTCCCAATTGATTGTCTTGGATGAATTGCTGTATCTTGGGGTCTGTTTTCCATTCTTGATTGCCGAAATGTACTTCGTCGCCGCCGATATGGATATAAGGCGCAGGGAAAAGCGCAGCCACTTCCGTCAAAACGTGACGGAGAAATGTATAGGTGGCTTCCGCTGCCGGATAGAATGTAAAACCTGCCCACCGTCCCGTTCCGCCGGTCGAAAATTCCGGATAGGAGCGATATACTGCCGTAGCGTGTCCGGGCATATCAATTTCGGGAATGACCATGATGTGTCTTTCTCTTGCATATTCAACGATCTCGCGGATATCTTCTTGGGTATAAAAAGCGCGGGGCGCCTTGCGGTCGCTCCAATTGCCTTCAGCGCCCACGCCGGTCAGTTTCGGATATTGTTTGATTTCAATGCGCCAGCCGGTTTCATCGGTCAAATGCAAATGATAACGGTTCATTTTGAGACGCGCCAGAATGTCGAGCTGTTGCAAAACGACTTCCTTGCCGAAGAAATGCCGGGATACATCAAGCATTAATCCGCGCCATTCAAAACGGGGTTCATCTTCAATAATCATGCAGGGAATACGCCCATGGACATCGGCCAATTGCAGCAGTGACTGTTTTGCATAGAACACACCCGTTTCTGTTGCTGCATAACACACAATTTTTTTAGGAGTTATTTCCAAACGGTAATATTCATCGCCGTGATTTTTCTCCGTAACCACAACCATATCTTTGGTTGCCGGTTTTTTGGTTGGCGCAAAATACCCTTTTCCAAGCGTGACCGATTGCGGTGCGGGGATAATCGGAATTTGCGCGTTCGTTCCTGCCGGAATCAGATACAGCAGCAAAGCAACAGCGATATTTGCCAGTGCCGAACCTTGTTTCAGAATTGTTATCATTCGTTTAATATTGTTTATTCAAATCGAATTTCTCCAAAATATTGAGGCAAATGAAAATCAGGTCTTTCCGTTTTTATTGGATTCCACGATAAAAAATGAGGCGTTTTCAGTTTGTCGCCGCATTTATAAAAATTAGCTTTGGCTTGTAAACCATCCAAAGAATCTAATTGATTCAGAATAAACACATCAATAGGAATAACCAAAGACAATTCCCATTTACCGGATTTGTTTTCAAGCGGTAAATAGCCTAAACTCGACCATCTATCAATGTGATTTAGCAATTCGGCGGTAACATGTTTCCGGCTTTGCCGTCCGGCGCCTGTGCCTGCCAATAGTTTTCCAATGCAGTTACACTCAATATTATAGTAGGATTCATTATCAAAAGTAACAAAAAATTCCACGCAGGCGTCCTCCCATATTTTTCCGTTATCTTCTCCGGAAACGGCTTTTATGTCCGATTCTTCTACTTGGTAATTGAGCAAGATATTTTTGCCGTCATGCGCAATCCGAAATTTGACATCCGGTTTGTATGGATATTCCGACCAATTCACATTAGAAATAGCATGGAATGGAATTTTCTCTTTATCGAAAGTTTCGGATAATTCGGAAGCCTTCCAATCCTTATTTTTTACTTTTTTTACTAATAATGTATTCATATCTTTATTATTTAAATTATTTAACAATTCATTCGCTCCCAATGGTAATTTATCTGCCTGTGCTTGCACAAAATAAGTGAAACAAAAGAAGAAGCAAATAGTAACTATCATAGTAACTATCGCTGTTTTGTTTGTTTTTAGTTGATACATAATTTTGAATTTTAAATGCAAAGGTAATATTTTATATTTTATTTTTTTACATTTTTTTACAAAGCATAACAAAAATTTATATATCTTTGTGAAAATTTTTAATGCAAATATATAAAATAAAAATCATTCTTGGTTGATAAAAGATGAAAAACTAAAAAACAAAATATTTATTACTTTATATATAAACTTTAAAATACAAAATGTATGAACCTAAAAATTAATCAAATCACTAATTACAAGTGCTTTAAAAGGAAATTTAAGGAGAAGGCGATTTTATTGTTATTCTTCTTGGCGTTAAGCCAGTTCCTATCGTATTCACAACAAAATTCCCGTATTTCGGGGGTTGTTACGGATATTTCCGGGGGAGCTATTCCGGGAGTAAATGTAATGAGTAAGCAAACTAAAAACGGAGTGGCGACTGATGTAAATGGGAAATACGCCATTGATGCAAATCAAGGAGATATTCTGGTATTCACTTACCTTGGTTATGTTACTCAGGAGATTCCGGTCGGAAACAAAACGCTTATTGATGTGGCTCTCAAAGAAGACACACAATTACTTGAAGAAGTCGTCGTAGTCGGCTATGGCTCTCAAAAGAAAGCGAACCTGACGGGCGCAGTAGCGTCGGTTGGCGGCGAACGGCTTGAAAACCGTTCCGTGGTCTCGCTGACGCAGGCTTTGCAGGGAACAACAGCCAACCTCAACATTTCCACGCCCAACGGCGCTCCCGGTACAAAACAGAATATCAACATCCGGGGTTATACGGGAATAAAGATTGACGACAGCGGCAACAAATCAAACGTTTCCGGTTCTCCGCTGGTTGTAATCGACGGAATACAAGGGGGCGACCTCAGTTCAATCAACATGAACGATGTGGAAAACATTTCTATCCTGAAAGATGCCGCCTCCGCCGCCATTTACGGTTCGAGCGCGCCTTTCGGCGTTATTATCATAACCACAAAAAAAGGGCGTACCGGAAAACCGGTAATTTCCTACAATAACAATTTCGGATTTTCTGAGGCAATCAACCTTCCGCATTATGTAAACTCGCTGGATTTTGCCAATGCGTTTAATGAAGTCGGCGAGAACTCCAATTATACGGCAAAGTTGTTCAACGACGATGTGATACAGCGAATCAAAGATTATCAGGCCGGAACGCTCAAGGAAGAAACCATGAAAAATCCGAGCAGCGACAACTGGCTGTCGTGGAATGCCGCTAATGCCAACAACGACTGGTTTGATATTTACTTCAAGAAAGCAAGTTTCAGCCAACAGCACAATGTCGGCGTATCGGGCGGTACGGAAAATTCCAATTACTATGTCGGCTTGGCTTATAATCAACAGGATGGTTTATACAACTATGCGAACGACGGATATAAGCGGTACAACGTGCGCGCCAATCTGTCTTCCAACCTGACAAAATGGCTTACGTTCAGCCTGCGAAGCGCATTTTCGCGCGGTCAGACAGATACGCCTACTATATACAGTAACATCAGCGGCGGCTCTAATTATTCGTATGATTATTTCCACCAGATTGGCCGTACTTATCCAACCGTGCCGTTGAAAAACCCCGACGGATATTATTCCGAAGGCAGCGGCATCGGAATATTTACCGACGGCGGACGTCGAAAATCGACCACGGACAATGCCATATTGACAGGAGAATTTCTTTTCCACCTGCTGCCGGGTTGGGATGTTACCGCCAACTTTACGTACGACGGCTCCTATATTGAAGACAGCAACCATCGAAAAACTTTCTACATTGTGAAACCGAGCGGAACAAAAGAAGCCCGTGGCGGATCGTCCCCCAACTATATTGAGCGTAACATGTACAAAAATCAGCATTACACAGTCAATGCTTTTACCTCTTACGAAAAAACCTTGGGCAGCCATAACATCAAGGGACTGGTAGGATTTACTCAGGAACTTTACGACAATTTGCGTCTGACAGGCTCGAACGATAATTTGTACACCGACGAGATTCCCATGTTGTCCATGACTTACGGAACCAACCGCAGCGCAAGCGACGCCGCTTCGCAGTTGGCTATCCGCGGCGCATTCGGACGTATCAATTATAATTATCAAGAAAAATATCTTTTTGAACTCAACGGAAGATACGACGGCACTTCCCGCTTCCTGAAAGAGGTGCGTTACAAATTTTATCCGGGTGTTTCGGCAGGATGGACGATTTCGCGCGAAAATTTCTGGGAACCGATTATGGACTATGTCAATCATCTTAAACTCAGAGGATCGTATGCAAGTTTGGGCGATCAGTCTTTTACGGACAGCTATTACCCGTTTTATCCCTCATTGGGCGCCAATTCGCCGACGAGTACTCGCTGGCTATTCAGCGACGGACGGCAATCATCCTTGTGGCAACCCGGACTTGTCAATTACGACCTGACATGGATCACGACCAATACCATAGATTTCGGTGTCGATATGGCTTTCCTGAAAAACAGGCTTAATTTCAGTTTCGACTGGTACAAGCGCAATGCAAAAGATTTTGCGAGTTTCGGAGAAAAACTTCCGGCGCTGCTGGGAACATCCGCTCCTCGAATAAACGATGCGGAAACCGAAACCAAAGGTTTTGAAATTACCATCGGATGGAAGGATAAAATAGGCGGCGTTTCTTACGGAGTCAACGCTGTGTTGAGCGACTATGTCGGTAAGGTAGTCAAATTCAACAATCCGACCAAACTGATTTCGGACATGTGGTACGACGGAATGACGATGGGCGAAATCTGGGGTTACGAAACGGTAGGTCTATTCAAAGATCAGGCCGAAATCAGCGCTGCAGACCAATCTTTTCTCAATGCCAACTGGTATGTCGGCGACGTACATTACAAAGATATCAGCGGGGACGGGAAAATCAACAGAGGAGACAATACGGTAAATAATCCCGGCGACCGGAAAGTAATCGGCAACTCTACGCCGCGTTATTCTTTCGGCGTGAATCTCAATGCCGAGTGGAAAGGATTCGACGCCACGCTCTTTCTGCAAGGCGTAGGCAAGCGCGACATTATGTTCGATGCCGGCTCTAACTATTTTTGGGGTTTTGTAAACAATGAATGGCAATCGTCTTATTTTACGGTGCATACGGATCGCTGGACTCCGGAAAATACCGGCGGATATTACCCCCGCGCCTATTTTACCACCGACAAGAATAAACAGGCGCAAACCCGTTATTTGCAAAATGCAGCTTACCTGCGTCTGAAAAATGTACAGTTGGGCTACACGCTTCCGAAAGCGCTTACCGACAAAATCAAATTTCAAAGCACAAGGTTATTTGTAAATGTTGAAAATCTGGCGACTTTTACCAATTTGATAAAAGTAGTCGATCCCGAAATTGTGAACGAAAACGCCAAAGTATATCCTTTGCAGAGAACATGGGCTTTCGGTTTGAATGTTAAATTTTAAATCTTTACAGAAATGAAAAAAATAAAATATCTTATAGCAATACCGGCGCTTTTTGCACTCTTCATCTCATGCAACGATGAATTTATGGACAGAGCGCCCCTCGATAAAATCAGCGATGCGAATTATTGGAAATCAGCCAATGATTTGAAACTGTATGTCAATAACCTGTATAGCCGAAACGACCTGCTGGCCAGAGAAGACGGCTGGGGTTCCATCGGCCCGTACGGCTGGGACGCCGATAACGGAAGCGATACGGAAGTTCGCTATTACTACGAAGGCCGCATGAACGGCGAAGGAACAATTCCGGATGATGGTAGCGGTTGGGGCAATGGCGACTGGGAGGCGTTGCGCGACATCAACTACTTTATGGATCATTACAAGACTGTGGAAGAACTTACTTCGTTCGACGCCGTGAAACAGTATGTCGGCGAAGCGCTGTTTTTCCGCTCCATTTTCTATTTTAACAAATTGCGACGCTACGGCAATCTTCCGTGGACTTCCGTCACGGTAACGACATCATCCGACGTGCTTTTCGGAGAACGTTTGCCGCGTAATCAAGTTGTGGACTCAATTATGGCCGATCTCGACAATGCCGTGAATTACCTGCCGAATCGGTCGGGCTGGACGGGACGTATTACCAAAGAAACGGCGATGGCTTTGCAAGCCCGTATTGCTCTTTACGAGGGAACATGGGAAAAGTATCATGCCGACGACGCCTTTAAAGCGGCTGTAAATCAAAGCGCTAAGTTTTTGGAAAAAGCGGCAAAAGTGTCCGGCGATCTTATTGCCTTGGAAGAAGCCGGCGGTTATCCCGGATTGGATGGCGTAGGTGCAGAGTTCGGTTACCGCGATTTATTCAATCAGGAGAATCATGCCAACAGCAAAGAAGTGCTTTTCTGGCGCAAGTATGAAGCAGGCGCTATCAACAGCATCTGGGATCGTTATTCGGCGAACGGTGCAGGCAGAGGCGCAACCAAAAATCTGATGGATTCATACCTGAAAACAGATGGACAACCGGTTGCTCCCGGCTACAACGACGCTACCCTGCTTGATTTGGCCACAGGCCGCGACCCGCGTTTGGCTCAAACGATTCAAATCAACGACGGCAAGCATTTTCGCTGGGAAAAAGCAACTCCGCCCGTTTATTTTATAGCTCCGTCTTTCGATGGCTGGGATTCGGAAGAATCCTGCCCCACCGGTTATCAAATTTATAAGGGACACAATTTCCGTTATGCGGATGCACGCGCTTCAGGTCAGGGATTGCAGGCGCTTATTTATTTCCGCTATGGAGAAACGCTGCTGATATACGCCGAAGCCAAAGCGGAACTTGGAACCATCAATCAGAGTGACTTGGACAAAAGTATAAATAAATTGCGCGACCGCGTGGGGATGCCGCACCTGACTACCGGTGTTGCGGTTGATCCCAATTTCGAGTTTGCCGGTCTTTCGCCGATTATTCAGGCCGTTCGCCGTGAACGCAAAGTGGAATTAGCCTGCGAAGGTTTCCGCGTGGACGATATTATGCGTTGGGCGGCAGCCGGAGAACTCATAGTAGATAAAATACCGGTCGGCGCAAAATTAGCGCAATGGACCAATTTTAAATTTGACGATTACTTGCCGGAAGCCACTCCCGACTTGTCGAGACAAAAGGTATTCGATGAAAGGGTTAGCGCACTGGCAGCGGATGCCGACGGATATATCAAAATCTTTAAAAACACACTGAACGGAGGAACGCAAGGTTTCAAATTCAATGTGAACAGAGATTATCTGTATCCGATTCCAACCAACCAATTGACATTAAATCCTAAATTGGGACAAAATCCGGGATGGTAAATTCCGTATAGAAAATAGAATTTAACAATAAAAAAAGACTGCCCATTTTCGAGCAGTCTTTTTTTATTGTAATTTAAAGTGAGGAGCCACACACTCGCGCGCCTCCACACTACACACATTATGTATATACGATATTATTCCACCACACAACGCACACCAAACCCGCACTGACGATTGTTGGCACCATCCAGAGCCACTCCGCCTCCGGAGACCCACACTGAGTAACCGGAAGAGGGATTGATAGCCGATGACGTCCAATAGGTGCCGTTCACACCGACGGCGTCCAACTGTCCTAATGGCGATGAGTGGCGTAATCCGTTTGCCGGGAAATACGGCTGGTTCGAGGAAACTTTGGTATAACCGCTCAGAATCTTGGTTGTTCCGTCAGCAGTAGTAGTGATAGCCCCAAATCCTCCGGTTTCCGGAATGCGCCGGTATTCATGATCAATAGTGGCAGCAAACTCGTCCGCCGTCGGCATACGCCAGCGTTTGCCCTTGGGAGCTGCGCCTGTCTTTGTCAGGTAAACGCAGATGTCGCCCTTGAGTAATGCAATATTCGCATCGGTGGTTTGATCGGTCAAGTAGGAATTAGCGGAGCTGAAAGGGGGCGTACCTGCAGGATTTGTATCAACGATTGGAATGGCTCCATAATTCCTGCCGCCGATGCTCCAAGCGCCTGTAGCCGGATCGGGAACGTAAGCATTTAGCGACGTCGTCCAGTTGGTTCCTGTAGGAGATAAACCGACCAAACTTCCCCATTTGAAATAAACGCCCTGATACTGCTCTTTGCTCTTGTCGTTACTGTCTGCAAACGTCAGTTTCGTGCCGTCCCAATAAATATTGCTACCTGCCCAGGTCAAACGAAGTATCTCTTCCTGTTCAACTTTATTGTAAGCGCTTGCCGTAATATTGGTGATAACAATGGGTTTGCGACCAAAGAGCTCAAACTGGAACGTATATTGGCGTTCCATTTCAAACGCGATGGAAGAAGCATACGCATCGCCCACAATTGCCGGAACAGGCACGGCATAAGTCTTGGCTTCCGCATCGGTTTGACTGGCGTCTCTATAGGTAATCTCAATATAAAGCGTGGAAGAAACGGTGGGATCGGAGCCGAAACCGCCGGGCACTTCGGTGGTCTTCGTCAAATCCGAAGTGATGTTTTCCTGCGGAATAACGTACAGCGCATCATCATCGCCGATAATATTCGTAAAATTACCGCCGCCGGCAACGGTCACCCCGCCTGCCGGAATATCAGCCACCAGGTCGCCGTCGCTTCCGCCGGAAGTGTCCCAAAACGTCTGGTATTTCTTTGAAGCAATGGTGGCAGTGGTCGGATAATCAAACGCAACGGCATCTTTAGGC
>BNXY01000044.1 GCA_025999935.1 Bacteroidia bacterium
GATATATATAAAATATTTATAAAGTTATTTATAATTATGAATATAGTGCATTTACATTTGTACAATGTCTATTTGTAAATTATTCAATACATTTGTAAATTACTGATTTTACAAATAGTATTTGCATTTGTAAAAAAAAGTATGTACATTTGTAATCTAAAAATATTTTACAAATATCATTTTTATGGACGAGAAGGTTGAACGAATAAAAAGAATCATGGCCGAGAAAGGCTTAACATCTGTTGCTTTTGCAGCGAACATTCAGGTAAATCCGGCAACGATTACCCATATCCTGAAAGGGCGAAACAATGTTAGCCAGAATGTGTTTGATAAAATTTTAGACGCTTACCCCGGCATTAATCCCGATTGGTTGCGTACAGGCAAAGAACCCATGTATAGACATGAGAAATTTCTATTACATCCCGACCAGCATCCAACACAAGCAAATTTATTCGAAAATCCGGGCGTAGAACCAACCCATAAACCGGACGTTTCCGAATATCCGCTAAAAAAAGAAGTTGAGAAGCCTCTAAACACACCTCAACAGTCTAAACAACAAGAAATTAAACCGGAAATTATTGTTGATAAAAAAATTGATAAAATAATAATTTTTTACACCGATAATACCTTTAGGACTTTTTCGTCCGAACAATAGACGAAATTTTGTATCTTTGTGGTAAAATTATCAAAATTTATTTCAATGAATAAATACATTGCAGATTGGACAGTCAAGGAAAACATCCGGATTCATCGCGATTGCAGTTTTTTGAAATTGACTTTGGACGATGAAATTCCGGAAATATTTCCCGGACAATTTGTGCAAATCAAAGTGGAAGATTCGCCGGCCACTTTTTTGCGTCGCCCGATATCCATTCATTTTGTGGATCGAGAGAAGCATGAACTCTGGTTACTGATTCAAGCCATTGGCGACGGAACGCGAAAATTGGCTGCATCCAAAGTGGGCGACCGCTTGAATATCATCTATCCCTTGGGAAATTATTTTAGTTTGCCGGAAGACTGGGATAACCCGCCTATCGTAACAGAAGGCGCTCTGAATGAAGCAAAACCGCTATTGGTTGGCGGTGGAGTGGGGGTAGCTCCTCTGCTTTATTTGGGTTATCAATTGGCTGCTTTGGGATATAAACCCACGTTCTTATTGGGCGCTAAAAGCATAGCGGATTTACTGCAAATTGCTGAATTTGAGAAATTAGGAGATATTTATGTTACCACCGAAGACGGTAGCGCCGGAGAAAAAGGATTCGTGACCGGCCATTCTGTTTTACAATCGGAAAAATTTGATTTTATCTACACTTGCGGGCCTAAACCGATGATGGTGGCTGTAGCTAAATACGCCAAACAGAACAATATAGAATGTGAAGTATCACTCGAAAACAAAATGGCGTGCGGCATTGGCGCTTGTTTATGCTGCGTGGAAAAAACAACTTACGGCAACACCTGCGTATGCACCTCCGGCCCGGTATTTAACATAAATCAATTGACATGGCAAATCTAAATATCAATATAGGTAAATTACATTTGAAAAATCCGGTGCTAACTGCTTCCGGTACATTTGGTTACGGTTTGGAGTACGCCGATTTTATGGATTTGTCCAAAATTGGCGGTATTTTTGTCAAAGGCACGACACTAAACCCCAGAGAAGGCAACGATTATCCCCGCATGGCCGAAACGCCGTCAGGTATGCTGAACGCGGTCGGCTTACAAAACAAAGGCGTGGACTATTTTATCAACTATATCTACCCGGATATCAAGGATATAGAAACCAATATGATGGTCAATGCGAGTGGTTCGACGATTGAAGATTATGTGGCTTGTGCCGAAAAAATAAATACCTTAGAAAAGATTCCCGCTATCGAATTGAATATTTCCTGTCCAAATGTAAAACAGGGCGGAATGGCGTTCGGAACCAATTGTAATAGCGCAGCAGAAGTGGTAAAAGCTGTTCGGAAAGTATATCATAAAACATTGATAGTCAAACTTTCGCCAAATGTAACCGACATCACGGAAATTGCGAAAGCCGTTGAAGCGGAAGGCGCAGATGCCGTATCCTTAATCAATACTTTGTTGGGAATGGCGATTGATGTGGAAAAACGCAAACCGGTTTTGTCAACGATAACCGGCGGATTGTCAGGCCCATCTGTAAAACCCATAGCTTTACAAATGGTTTATCGAACTGCCAAATCTGTGCAAATTCCGGTCATCGGTTTGGGCGGAATTTCCAATTGGAAAGATGCCGTCGAGTTTATTTTAGCAGGTGCAACAGCCATTCAAATAGGAACTTACAACTTTATTGATCCAACCGTTTCGGTCAAAGTAGTGGATGGGATTAACGAATATTTGGACAGGCATGGATTCACATCTGTGCAGGAAATAATTGGGAATTTTGTCTGAACCTTGATATTATCCAAATAATTCTCTGAATGCTTCTTCTACCTTCTTTACTTGAACGATTTTGATTTGTGATTTGGTTGTATCAAAGTCTTTTAGGTTGTTTTTTGGAATAATTATTTTTTTGAAACCCAATTTTTCAGCTTCCAGAATCCGCTGTTCAATGCGATTTACCGGACGGATTTCGCCGGAAAGTCCCACTTCGCCCGACATACAAACTTCGCGTTCGATAGCGATATCGAGGCTGGAGGAGAGGATGGCTGAAATTACCGACAAATCCATGGCCGGGTCGTTAACTTTCAAACCACCGGCAATATTGAGAAATACATCTTTTTGCACCAATTTGAATCCGGCGCGTTTTTCGAGCACCGCCAACAACATATTCATCCGGCGAATGTCGAAACCGGTCGCTGAACGTTGGGGAGTCCCATAAGCAGCCGTACTTACAAGCGCTTGTGTTTCAATTAAAAATGGACGAATTCCTTCGATTGTGGCCGCTATGGCAACGCCGCTAAGTCCCTCGTGATTTTGTGTCAACAGCAGTTCGGATGGATTGTTGACTTCCCGCAAACCGTCCTGCCGCATCTCGTAAATGCCCAATTCAGCCGTAGAACCAAAACGATTTTTGATGCTTCGGAGAATCCGGTACATGTAATGTTGGTCGCCTTCAAACTGTAAAACCGTATCCACAATGTGTTCCAAGACTTTCGGACCGGCAATGCTGCCTTCCTTATTGATATGGCCGATGAGTAAGACAGGAGTGCCTGTCTCTTTGGCAAATTTCAGTAGGGAAGCCGACGATTCGCGCACCTGTGTAATACTTCCCGGACTTGATTCAACCCGTTCAGTATAAATTGTTTGTATGGAATCTACGATTAAAAGCTCCGGCTGGAGATTGTTGATATGGGTAAAAATCTGTTCGAGGTTGGTTTCGCAAAGGACAAAGAGGTTTTCGTTGTCTGTCCCCAGACGTTCAGCCCTCAATTTCAATTGTTTAGCACTTTCTTCACCGGAAACATAAAGGGTTTTGTAGGACTTTAATTTCAAAACGGTTTGCAGGACGAGGGTTGATTTCCCGATTCCGGGTTCTCCGCCAATTAAAATCAGGGAACCGGGCACTAAACCGCCGCCCAGAACCCGGTTTAGTTCTTGGTCATCCATATCCAAACGGGTTTCTTCGCCGGTTTTAATTTCTTGAAGCAGAATCGGTTTAGGCTTCAAAGTATCATAATTACTTAAACCCTGATGCAATTCCTGCGCCGGATTCTGTTTACTGATAATTTCTTCAATATATGTGTTCCATTCTCCGCAAACTGGACATTTTCCGATCCATTTGGGTGAGTCATTACCACATTGGGTGCAGACGAAAGTGGTTTTATTTTTTGCCATAATTATTCTATCGTATTATTTTGTCTGTTTTGGTACGCAATTTTTACTGTTTTATTCATAAATTCAGCAATTTCTTTAGGTGTTATGTTAGATATTGGTTCTAAATTTTTAAATTCGGCATCCGGAGTAAATTGCTCATGATTTACCAGTATTCCAAGTAAGTTTTTGCTTTTTAGACTGTGATTAGAATATTTAAGCGCATTATCAATGATTGATGCAATTTCTTTTATTGATTTTTCTTTCAAAATAAAATATAAATCATAATAGTCTCTGAAATTACTTCTTCTCATCAAAGTTTCCATTTTCAGGGAAGCAATAGTAGATTCACTTGCAAGTTTGAGATTATTCATATAAGAGATTGCTTCAATAGTTGGTTCTCTTTTTTCCGGAGCATAAAAAGACAGTTTTACACCGTCATCAATGTAAAATTCAACATGATTCTTTGCCAAAAAATCTGTTGAATTAATTACATGTTTTGTTTCTATTAATTCGGCAACTATTTCTTTTACATCAATAAACATTTTTTCATCTTTAAATTTCCGCCAGCGCATAAAATCCAAATCTTCACTCAGCCGATGGTGTAATTGCATAGACAAAGCGGTTCCTCCTACAAGATAATAGGGTTTGATTGCTTTCATTTCAGAAATAGAAACGATTACTTTTTTTGTTTTTTCTATGAGAGATCTGTCCATTTTTTATTAATTTGGTAGGTTTCCATTGCTTTAAGATATTGGACAGGCCGCTTAACATCAAAATATAAATTGGCAAAGCATAGATTCATATTTTTTAGATAATCACCTTGCGTTACTAATTCTTCCAACCAAACACGTTTTATTTTTTGTTTCGGAAATATTTTGAATAATAAATCAATATCATCTAAATCTAAATGAATCAGAACAAATTTTATAAGGTTCCGGTCAGAAATAATTTGACAAGAACTTTTATCATACGACCAAAACGCATGATTTTCATGCAGTTTTTTGAGTAATTCCGATTTTATCTTTTCTTTTTCCATTACTTCGCAAATTTACGGAATTTTTCAATAAAAGGGGTTAAATCGAATCATTTTCTTTTTTATCGGAGATTTCTTATGTTGTTATTAAACATAATAGTAATTATACATGGAAATAAATCAGATTTTTCACTTTGTTCCAAATGACGGAAATCCTAATTAAAACCGGATGATTCGTTTTCCGGAATCATAGATTAGATAAATTTGATTGTTTTCAATCAGCAAGGCACGTCCGCGTTTTTTTTCGCTATTTTCCTCATTATCCACATTTACATCAATCAATTTATCACCGAAAAAACCGGTAATTTCCGTGAAAATCGTATGTCCGACAAAAATACGATTCACGCCGTATTTTTGTAGAATCAAATTAAATTCGGTTTTGTCTATCGGATGATTACTTTCTTCGGTACGTACCATTCCGCGGTACCACAGCGGGCCGTCTGTCGAGAAAAGAAATTTGGCCAATTCCGATTGATTTCGTTTTTCTTTGGGATGCAATAAATAATGACTGATGGTATCATTTACGACCGGAATACTTAAATTTTTTGCCAAAAAATCCATACTTAAACCTGCATGTACAAATAAGTTATCTCCAATTACCTGCATCGTGTTGCGGTTTTTCAACCAGTATCCCAATTCGGTGTTTTCCGTCCACAGCGCATTGTATGGAATCGCTAATTTTTGCGCTAAATTTTTGTAGGATTCTTTTGTATATCTTACGTCATTGCGCATGACCAATTCTTCGTGATTTCCAAGCAAAAACGAAACTTGGCCTCCGGCTTCCGAAGCCTCCTGTTCCAATTGATAGACTAACCAGAAAATCGGAAGAACGTCCCCTCCCCTATCGAAAATATCGCCAATCACGACTAAATGGTTCTTACCGAAGCTCCAACGAAAATTTGCATCAATCACGCCACCGGCTTTCAGAATTGTAGAAAAATAATTGAAATTGCCGTGCGGATCGGAGGTAATGAACAGTTTATCAGCCTGTTTAGTTTTCCACGCCGGGCGAGTAACCGGATGTAATTTCACATCGAACGACTGTTTTCCATCCTGCGTATGCACGGTAAAGAGGTAATTTTTCGACGGTTTTTTAATCAAAGTGTCATTGATATTGCCTTCATGGTCTGTTCCGATCATCCGGAGTGATTTTCCTTCGTGAAATATATACGGGCCATCTATCTGACTATAAGAAACTAAGGAGAAAAAAATTCCCCAGATTAAGCATACATACTTTTTCATTCTCAAATATAATTTTTAAAAAAGAGCCGCCCAAACAGGCAGCTCTTTTCGTAATAATAAGGTTAATCAATAACCGGGATTTTGTTGTCCGATATTTTCGTTTGCATTAATTTCGTGCACCGGCACGGCCAACACGACTTTGAAATAGCTCCAATCGAAATCCCACGCTTCCGGTTGAATGCCCGAAAGATGTTTGTAGGTATTGTCTTTGGAACGTACAATGTGTTTATGGTTGCGAATCGCATCAAAGAAACGGTGTCCTTCTCCTATTAATTCTTTGCGGCGTTCTGTCAATACATCATCCACGGTTACTGTTTTTCCGGCAAAAGTGTTTGCTGTCAAACCGCGTGTAGAAATCGCATTCAAATATTTTACCGCATCATCATTCTGACCCAATTTAGCGGCAGCTTCAGCCGCAATCAAATAGGTTTCAGACAGACGAAGCACTTTGATATTACCCAGATAAAGTGCGGATTCGCCCGATTGCACCGGATATTTCCACAGATAGCGCAGCCCTGCTTTACTTCCCTTTCCACCATCCGTTTGTACGCAAGTATAGCGCAAATCTGTTGTTTGGTCACCCATCAGTTTAACCATCCAATCATCGCTAATTACGATGTCGTCATATCCGCTTGCATTCACAAGGTATCCCATGGCTTCATTGCCGACATTTTCGGTTACAGACAGTTGTAATTCAAACAATACTTCTCCGCTAAATTCCGTTGCCCAAGCCGTTTTGTATTCGGTTGCCGTCCACAATTTTACGCTATTGGCTTCTGCTCCTGCGATCGCTGCTTTTGCCGTTGACAAAGCATTCGCATCATCCCCTTTGTAGAGATATACCCGGCTCAACAAAGACATTGCTCCCCATTTGGTAAACCGACCGTTATTTTTCTTCTCGCCCAACAAATCTTTTGCTGTTTCCAAATCTTTGATAATAAAGGTATAACATTCAGCAACCGTATTCCGCGCCGGCTTGTAACCGGCTTCAACAGGCGTATCGACGATGGGCGCTGCCAAAGAGGCGCCATTGTCTTTCGCATAAGGATAACCATACAAGCGTGTTAAATCGAAATAAGCCAATGCCCGAATGGTCAAAGCTTGCCCTTTGTAGTCCGCCAAAGTGGCTTTCTCCGCATCTGACTTTACTTCAACACCGTCAATACCGGCTAAAATAATGTTGCAATTTTTAATGATGGAATAACAATTACTCCAAAAAGAGCTGGGTGCATTTTCTTTATTATAAGAAAATACATAATAGGCGGCAACACGTTTTGTGGCAGATACCGCCTGCATGTCTTCACTGCAAGCATCGCCATAATAAGTCATTCGCGCCCCATAATATTCATACGCACGCATTTGGTTGTAAACGCCATTCAAACGTGCATTGACATCCGTCAATAATTTCATGCTTTCACCCTCGTCCACCATGGAAGTCGAAGGTTGTAAATCCAACCAATCGTTGCAAGACGTTGCAAACAACAGGATAAAACAAGATAAAACTATATTTATATACTTTTTCATAAAAATCTTTTTTTAATCAATTAAAATTTAATATCCAAGCCAAATGTCCAAGTTCTCAAAGGCGGTTGTTCCCATTCTACATAGCCGTCGAAGTGAATGGAAGCCGGGTCATAGGCTGTATAAGTCGCCCAAGTCAACAAATTGACGCCCGAAGCATACAGACGGACATTGGACAAACCGGTTTTTTTTAACCAACTTTTTGGCGCACTTACACCAAAAGTCAAGTTTGAAAGACGTAAATAATCAATCGGGTGAAGGCGGCGCGTAGTGGTTTGATTAGACATATAAGTTGCCCGATTCGCCACAAAACGTTCAATATCAGTAATGTCACCCGGTTTTTTCCACGCTGCCGAATAATAGGCTGGAATGTTGGCCAACATATCCTGACCGCCATGTTCCGCCTTTTGAGCGCCATTGTCATAGCTGTATCCGCCGGTTGAGAAGTTCAACTGAAAATTCAAATCAAAAGCCTTGTAAGCCAAGCTATTGGTCAAACCGCCGGACAATTTGGGTTCATAGCCTTTATGTTCAACTTTTTCAGCTTCTTTAAATACTTTGGTAAGTCCTTTATCAATGATTTTCCCGTTTTCATCGTGCGTATTTTTCACGAACATCGGTTCGCCGTCTGCGGGATCAATGCCGCCAAATTCAACCATATAATAGGTATAATAATCCTTCCCGACCGTGCGGATAAAATTACCTTCCACCAATGACGTGATATCGCCGTCCCATTTCAGAATTTTGTTTTGATTTTTACCCAAATTCAATTTCGTAGTCCATGTAAAATCTTTCGTAGCAAAGTTTAGCGAACTAAATTCCGCTTCAAAACCACGGTTCTGCAATGATCCGATATTCCGTTGGTATGAACTGAATCCGGTAGCGTAAGAAATAGGAAATGCCATTAACATATCCGCTGTTTTCCGATTATAATACTCAACGGAAACATTAAATCTTTTGAGAAATTGTATATCCAACCCAATATTCAGCGCTTTATTCTTTTCCCATGTCAAATCTGTATTGGCAACCTGAGAAGAGGTGATCCCTCCCCCATCCAGATATTTAGATCCCAAACTACTCAAGCCGTAATAGCCATAATAACTACTCGGCAAGTTTCCGCTGGTACCATAAGAAGCTCTCAGACGCAAATCAGAAAATTTATCTTTATAATCTTCCATAAAAGCTTCTTCAGTTATCCGCCATGAACCTGAAACAGAGTAAAATCCACTCCAACGGTTATTGTCCTTTCTTGCCAAACGGGAAGAGCCGTCGTAGCGATAAGAAACGCCCAGATTGTATTTTGACAGATAATCGTAATTCAGGCGAGAAACCAATGAAACCATACGCCATGCCGAGGGACTGCCGCTGACATCGTTTACGACCGCTCCATTGGCAATCGCCGGTAAATTTGGATTAATGAAATTTGATTGCGAACCATAGACATAATCGCGCTTGTATTCTTCTACTTCAAAAGCGACAATCGCATCAATGGTATGTTTTTTTGCAAATGTTTTGAGGTAGGATGCCGAGTTGGAAAGCATCCATTTGTTATATTCATAGCTGGCAATGGTGCGTGTACCGTTTGAACTTTCACCATCCGATGTACGAGGGTCATCCCAAGTGCTACCTTTACTGTAGTTGAAATCGTAGCTGAAAGTCGTCTTATATTTCAATTCCGGAAGAATCTCATATTGACCGTAAACAATATTGTTCGCACGAATCAATTTTTCCTTTTTCTCATTATAGGTCTGGGCTAATTTCGGATTTCGCTTACCATTACGAATAAATTCGCGGTTCCAAGTACCATCTTCATTATAGATGGCATCCGATGGCACTACGGCATTGCGAGAGGAATAAAACGGAGATGTATAAGAGGTTCCTTCCGAGAAGACATCCTGATTGACATTAGACAATAAAGTTTTGATTCCCAAAGTGAATTTGGAAGTTGCATTCCAATCTACATTAAATTTTCCGGAAATACGTTTCAAGCCGGAATTAGAGGTTGTACCTTCTTGGTCGGTATAACTCAAAGAAGCATACGTCCTTGTGGCATCGTTGCCTCCGGAAGCAGAAGCTTCATAATTCCGATAGGAACCTTTTCTAAACAACTCTTTATCCCAATCTACAAATCCGCTCCAGGGAATTCTTGCCGTACCAAGCGTACGCACGCCTTTGGCGTCGTAAGAGTCATCAATCTTGCTGTTGATATAGGCTTGAATTACCGCTTCATCGGTCACGCCTTTTAGCAGTTGTTCATTCCGATAACCTTCGATTTGCATATCCCGGCGTTCCTGACCAGTCATAATGGTACGATACGGCATGGCAAATTCGGTAAAACCCATATCGGTTTTCACGTTGAACTGCGTTTTACCTTTTTTGCCGGATTTTGTCGTCACAAGGATAACTCCATTCGCCGCGCGCGAACCATACAAAGCCGCTGCCGCCGCATCTTTAATCACTGTAATATTTTCGATATCCGAAGTGTTCATCGAACTCATGATGTCCAAACCCGGTGCACTTGAACTGTTGACTACACCAATGTCTCCGGATATAACCGGAATACCATCAATCACATAGAGCGGATTTTGGGAAGCGTTGATAGAACCCAGCCCGCGAATCCGGATTTCGGATGGAGAACCGGGTTGGTTTGTTCCGGCAGTAACCATCACGCCGGAAGCGTTACCCTGCAACAAGCTGTTCATTGAAACAGCCGGCACGTCGCCTAATTTTTTTGCATCAATAACGGATGCTGCACCTGAATAAACGGACTTTTTCATGTTTCCGTAACCCGTAACAACGACTTCGTCCAGAATTTGATCGTCCGATTTCATCACAATATTCAGAAAACCACCCTCGTTTGGCACTATCACTGTTTGTGTAACCAAACCTAAATACTTAATAGTAATCTCCTTCGCACCGGCGGGAAGATTGAGTGTAAATTTACCATCCCCATCGGTAGAAGCGCCTATTGTGGGGAAATTTTTAACGGTAATTGACACACCTATAAGGGTTTCGCCCGAATCGTCGGAAACAACACCCTGAATAGTCTTGCCTTTATCTTGCTGTTGAGCGGAAAACGCAGACCCTGCAATCAAAAGGCACATAAAAAACAGAACAAATTTAGTAATTTTAGTGTTCATAATAAAATTTAAATATTATATTTTTCTTAACTAACTTTTGATATAGTTCAAATAGCGTTGCAAAGTTAAGAATAAAAGAAACAAAAGCAAAAAAAAGAGCCACCCAAACAGGGCAGCTCTTTTTTTGATACATCAATTGATATTAATAGTTTTTTACCATTAATTTGTTATAATTAGTTTCAGCTTCCGGAATTTCATAATACCAACCATTTTCTTCTACAGTTCTTTCAAGAAAACCGCAGAAAGCTTTGTTAAAGTTACTACCTGTCCTTTTACATGGCAAGTTCAAGCGTTTTAGATCGAACCAGCGGAAGCCTTCACCCCAAAGTTCTATGCGACGGTGGTTCATTATTTCCTCAGCTAAATCAGCACCGGTTTTTCCGGAATCAACATAAGACGGGTCTCGTTGCAGTACAAATTTATAAAAATATTTTTTTGCTTCCTCCGTTTGTCCGGCACGTGCATAAGCCTCTGATGCCATCAAATATAATTCGGATATTCTCATAAATGCTACATCTCCTACGGCATTGGCAGTAGAACGTGCAATAAACTTACGTAGTTGATATACACGTTGATTATAAGTACTATTAGGCACAGATGCTTCACCGGTCGGATCCCACCATTGGCGGCGAAGATCTGTCGGAGACATCAAGTCGTAAGTGGTTTGACTGATACATTTAATACCGGTACGATTAGAGGAAGAATTGTAATTCCATCCCATATAAGCATAAAATGAATAGAAATAAACTGTGTGATCATCTAATGTTCTCGCCGCATACAGAGCCTCTTTTGTGGTTGTAACAATATCAGAAAAACCATTCATCAATTGAGAAGTGGTCATGATTGCGAAACCTTCTTTTTCAGCATTTTCTATAGCTTTGGCCGCAGCATCGGCTGCGACAGAATAATTTTGTTGAGTCAACGCTACTCTGGCTTTCAAGCCATAGGTAACTTTTTGCGAGTAATGTGTTACATCCGTTGCTTTATATCCATCTAACAATCGGATTGCTTCGTCTAAATCCGCATTGATTTTTGTATACACTTCTTCAACTGTATTCCGCGCCATTTCTGTTGTTTCTGACGTTTCCCTGTATGGAACGCCCAACTGAGAGTTCTGAGTCCCGGCTGCATATCTTTTTGCATAATACTGAACCAAATTAAAATGCGCCCAAGCGCGGATACTGAGAGCTTCTCCCTTAATGTATTTTGCCAATGGATCGGTGGAACCGGCAAACTTACCATCCAATTTTTCGAGAATAAGATTCGCATTCAGGATAAATTGATAATAAGTTCTCCAAATACCAGCGTTATATGAAGAAGTTGGATTCACATTGATGGCCCAAGTCAAATGCGTTTGATGCCAAGTTTGAGTATCCCAAGTCATATCGTCGCCATGTGCTTCACGGGATATCATAAACCCCGGCTCTCCACCCATTCCCTGTATCCCAATAAATTGGGAAACCATATTACGGTGTATTCCATTTAAAGCAAGGTATAAACCGTCCAATGTTTCTGAAATCAATTCATCAGAAACTCGATCAGTGGGTAGGGTATCCAAATAATCTTCCGAGCAGTTTGTCAAAGTTAATCCGGAAACTGCAAATATTCCTACTATTAAGTATTTAAAGAATTTCATATTTTTAAGATTTATAATGTTTTTGAATTAAAACGTTAAGTTCAATCCGAGCGTTATTACTCGTGCCGGGGTATAGTCATTATAAGTTACTCCGCTAAAGTAAGATTGTGCGTCCAAACCTTGTTGGGACCTTAAACTGAATAAATTTTCAGCACTGACACTAAAATCGGCTCCTTTTAATTGAATTTTCTGAAGCAAATTTCTCGGTACGGAATATGTAAAGACTATCGAACGAAAGTTCAGATAATCACCACTCTGGAGCCAACGTGTGGAATAACTTGTTCCTATGTTTGAGTTATGAGCTGCTGTAAAATCCAAACGGGGAACGGAAGTAATATCTCCTTCTTTCTGCCACGCTTTTTTCAGATCAACGTGCATAGCATTGCCATAACTTCCTGTGCTCATCAATGACGAATAATCGTTATAATTAAGTATTTTTCCACCTGTTGCATAAGATAATACACCATCTAACCGGAATGATTTATAACCCAGATTGAATTTGATACCTCCATAAACTTTCGGAATGGAGGACCCGCTGTAATCAAATTTTGCATACGTATAAGAATTTGTCAATGTTTGTCCGTCAATTTCAACTATAGTCGCCTTAACCGTGGAAGTCAAAGTCTGTTTCTCATCATTATAGGCATCGGTATCAAGATAGAATAATCCATCACCATTTTTCGGGTTTACACCCCACCATTGTCTTAGCCAAAAGTCATATATAGAATGTCCTTCCATATATTTCTTGCTACCGGTAATATATCCATTTTCCCTAAGATCATCAGGCAAACGAGTAATTTGACTTTTCAAGAAGGTAGCATTGAATCCAATGGAGGCAGACCAATCTTGCGTTCTTACTATGTTGTAATCCAAATCAATTTCCACACCTTTATTTTTAACTTTTCCTATATTACGAGCAATCGATGAAACACCTGTTGAAGTAGGAGTAGCAACGTTAAATAACAAATCTCGTGAAGCTTTTTGGAATAATTCAACGGATCCGGTCAATCGTTTGAATAAACCAAATTCAAGTGCAACGTCAGAAGAAACCTGAGTTTCCCATTTTAATTTTGGATTAGACAATGTGGTAAAATAAGCTCCGGGTTCACTACTGTTATTTTCACCTAAATCGTACAGCGTTTGATAGGGATAATACGAGTTCAAGTCGTCATTACCGGTTTCACCATAAGATGCACGTAATTTTAGATTATTAATCCATTCAATCGAATTTATAAATGATTCTTCACTGATTCGCCAAGATCCACCTATTGCATAGAAATTACCCCATCTATAATCTTTATGAAACCGAGAAGAACCGTCTCTGCGATAGGAAGCTGAAAGATAATACCTGTTTGCATAATCATAATCAAAGTTGGCCAAATAACCTTCTTTCTTATAGTTATTCGTGTAAGAAGTCAAACTATTAATATCTGTAAAGTTTTCAAAATCATACAGATTATCTACAACTTCATGCACTTTCATCGCATAGAAATATTCATATTGATAGCTGTAATTTTCATGTCCGGCTAATATTTTAATCGAATGATTATTAAAAGACTTTTGATAGGTTGCTAATTGATTAAATGTTTGCGTAAGTGTACGTGAAGACAAATTACTCAGTCGACCGGGGCCCGCAGTACCATCACCAACAAATTTATTTTCATAAACTTTACGGCGGTAATCATTATTTTCCAATGCGTAATTAGCAGTAATCTCCAATCCATTAATTGGAGATATGGTCACATACGTCCGCCCAATCGTATTAAAGCGCACATATTTTCTGGAATTTAATTCAGTTTCCGCTATACCGTCACGACCATTGCTTGATAAGCGAGCGCCCTCGTAATCATACACATACTCACTAGGAATGGTAGTTGGATTACCATTTTTATCAAGATATGCTCCTGTGGTTAAATCATGTTTATGCACAGGATAGATTGGAGCCATATAGCGGACAAAACGAGATAAATTGTTATAGGAACTATTATTGTCAGAATTTGCCGTTGAATAATTTGAAAGACTTCTAGCCGAAGAAATATTTATCCCGGATTTAAACCATTTTAGCGGATAGATATTATAGTTCAAACGTCCGGAATAACGTTCAAAGTCTGTTTTTAGCATATATCCTTTTTCACTCAAATAACCAATGGAAGCATAACTATCACTTTTTTCCGATTTGGAATTTAGACCCAGAGTATATTCCTGACGATAACCTTTACCATAAGCCGCATCTTCCCAACTAAGATCATCGCCCCATTTTAACTTGGTAGCGGCGGGATTCAATGTACCATCCGTAAGAACAATATCGCCATCGGCAATTCCTAAAAACGGATTGTATTTCAATGTACTTACCATCTCGCCAGAAGCCATCGATGCAGCAGTAGCAGCATCTCTTCCTGCTGTTATATACGCATTTTTCCGCATTTGCCATTGGAGAGGAAAATAATCCCAAACGTCTACTGTGGCATAATCTTTGTATGCACGAGTAGACCATCCTTGCGAAATTTTCAAATTTACACCGGCAGCATCCGTACCCTTCTTGGTCGTAATTAGTACAACTCCATTTCCGGCGCTTGAGCCATACAATGCTGTGGAAATAGCATCTTTCAAAATGGTTACAGATTCGATATCATTCGAATTAAGACTGGAAATAGACCCGTTATAGACTGCACCATCAACAATATACAGAGGTGTATTTGAAGCATTGACAGAACCAAAACCACGGATACGCAAATTTGCATCCTCTCCCGGTTGGCCTTGCGCTGAGGTTGTCTGTACCCCCGAAATATTACCTTCTATCGCATTGGTAATATTTGATAAAGGACGTGATTCAAAAGATTTGGATGTGATAGCTCCGGCAGAACCCGTAAATGATGATTTTTTCGCTGTACCGTAAGCAACAACGATAATTTCATCCAAATTTTGATCATTGCTCGTCATCACAATTTGCATGATGCCCGCTTTAATAGGAACAGTCAAATCGTTCATACCTAAAAATTTAAAAGACAAAGCGGTAGCTGACTGGGGAACTGCGAGTTGAAATTCTCCATTTACATTGGTAGTAGTCCCGAAACTCGTTCCCGGAATATATACATTTACTCCAAGCAACTGTTCGCCACCCTCGTCAATAACAACCCCTTGCACAGTTTTTGTTTGCGCAAAGGCAATACTTGTACTTATTAAGTAACAAATCATTAACCCAAGAAACTTCTTCATAAAAATTTCCAAAATTTTAAGTTATACATAATCAAATTTAAATAATTTTAACTGCAAAGATATATAATTTTTTTAAACAAATGTTAAAGATGTGGCGTTTTTTTGTTAAAAATATACGAAAATTAAAAGAGTATAGAAATAATTTTGCAAATTATGTTCCAAATTTATAAAAAAATGAAAACAAAGAGCAAAATAATAAAAAAATTCCTACATTTGCTCCATATTTTTCAGGAGTATGTTCAAAAAAAGTCTTTTGTTGGTATTTGTATGGGTTGTCTCTTTCAATTCCGCCTATTCGCAAAAAGTCGGCTTGGTTTTAAGCGGCGGCGGAGCGAAGGGCGCTGTTCACATTGGGATAATCAAGGCTTTAGAGGAAAATGACATACCGATTGATTATGTGGCGGGAACATCCATTGGCGCCATTGTAGGCAGTTTATATGCGATGGGATATACGCCGGATCAGATGCTCGAACTGTTTATGTCTGAGGAATTTTCCTATTGGCAATCCGGGAAAGTTGAAGATGAATACCAGTATTATTTTCATAAAAATCCGAATCAACCTGATTTTGTGCGGTTTATGATTCCTCTTCGGGATTCGGTAGATATAAAGTCGGCAATACTACCCAACAGCTTGGTCAATCCGATTCAGATGAATCAGGCGTTTGTGCAACTGTTTTCGCAGGCGAATGCGCAATCGAATGAAGATTTCAATAATCTTTTTGTACCCTTTCTTTGTGTGGCTTCTGATGTTTACAATAAAGAACCGGTCATTTTCAGAAGCGGTAATCTGGGAGACGCCGTGCGGGCTTCCATGACTTTTCCACTGGTATTCAAGCCGATATTCAGAGACAGCATACCTTTGTTCGACGGGGGTATTTATGATAATTTTCCGGTAAATCCTTTGAAAAAAGCGTTTCATCCCGATTTTATTATTGGGGCTTCGGTTGCCGGAAAAAAAATGAAAAATCCTTCTGATTTGGACTTATACAGTCTGATGGAAAATATGGTTATGCAACAAACAGTGTATGATGTAGATCCGGAAGACGGTGTGATGATGAAATTTATTTTGGAAGATGTCGGTTTATTGGATTTTAACAAAGCAAAAACCTTGTTTGATCTGGGTTATAAAGCAGGTCACGAAATGGTCGATTCAATAAAAAGCCGGACTACCCGCAGGGTTCCCTTGCAAGAAGTTATGGAGAGAAGGGAAAAATACCATGCCAAACTTCCGCCGCTTGTTTTCAGACATATTTATATATCCGGAGTGAACGATGAACAGAAGAAATATATTGAAAACCAGATACATAAAGATTACGAGGATAAGTTTACAATGGAAGATTTCAGAAAAACGTATTTTCGTTTGTTATCTAATTCAAAAATAAAGGAAATATTACCTCATGCGGTTTGGGATCAGGAAAACAATACTTTTGACTTGTATTTAGCTATTCAGATTAAAGATGAAATAGCATTTACTTTCGGCGGGAATATTTCATCCATGAGCGCCAATCAATTGTATTTAGGCTTAGGCTACCGAAGTTTGACCGAACTTTCAACCGAATTTCATTTGGATATGCAAGTGGGAAACACGTATAATGGCGTATCCTTGTCCGGAAAAGTCGAGATACAGGCATCCATTCCCATGGATTTTTCAGGAATAATTGTGCATAATTACCGGAAATATTATGAAAGTGAGAAACTTTTCATTGATACCGACGTATCCACTTTTATCCACAAGCGGGAAACCTATGGAAAATTGGGTTTGGGCTTTCCATTTCAAAACAGGGCTCGAATGGATATTCTATTCGGGTATGGTAAATTGGAAGATAAATATTATATGGATACCAAAGGTTCTTATTATGGAAACAGTTTTGATAGAAGCGATTATGATCTTTTCTCCTTTGGTTTGCAATACAAAAAATACACACAGGATGCCAAACAATATCCGATTAAAGGGCAGGACCATCATATTTATGCCCAATATGTTTCGGGAAAAGAAGCTTATTCCCCAACCAAGAAGAATTATGTGAATACTTCATCCTATCAGTCTTGGATTCAATTAGATGCTTTTATGTACAATATCCATAAGATGAGTCATAAATTCAATTTGGGATATATTGTGCAAGGTATCGTTTCGAGTAAAAATTTGCTGAGTAATTATACGGCTTCCGTTTTGCAAGCGCCGGCCTACACCCCTACCCCACACAGTAAATTGATATTTAATGAAGCGTTTCGAGCCAATCAGTTTTTGGCGGGCGGAGTGATTCCAATATGGAAAGTCAATTCCACGTTTCATTTCCGTGGCGATTTTCACGGTTTTATACCGGTTTATCCCATTAGAAGAGGCGAAAACGAAAAAGCGTATTATGGCGAACTATTTACCAAACCGGCTTATTTTGGAGAATTGAGTTTCGTAGCTCAATTGCCTTTCATGTCGATTAGTTTATTTGCAAATCACTATAATTACCCGCAAAACAACTGGAATTTCGGCTTAAATATGGGGTATTTAATCTTCGGGCCTAAATTTATTCCGTAAAAATTCCAAAAATATTTGCGAAACCGGAAAAATAGTTATACCTTTGCAGTCGCAAAAACAAAAAATGATGGCCCCGTGGCTCAACTGAATAGAGCATCTGACTACGGATCAGAAGGTTACAGGTTTGAATCCTGTCGGGGTCACAGACTGATAGACAAGCACTTACGAATACAAAAGTAGGTGCTTTTTTTTGGGGTTTGCACACAATTTGCATACAGTACATACGATTTGCATACGCGGCTTTTTCAAAAGGGTAATTCCTGTCCATATTCTACCGATGGCTCAAAAAGCAGATATTCCGTCAATTGCTTCTTGTCTTTGAAACCTTGAATTTTTTGCTTGTATTCTTCAAATATTGCTAAACTGTTAATTTCTTCTCGTCGGCGTTTACTCATTTCTAAAAACTCAATCTCTTGGTCTATTCCCAGAAATCTGCGGTTTAATAAATTGGCTGCAATTCCTGTGGTACTGCTTCCGGTAAAAGGATCTAAAATCCAAGCATTGGGTTGCGTGGATGATAAAACGATTCGGGACAATACGCCCAACGGCTTTTGTGTAGGGTGCTTTCCGCAGGATTTTTCCCAAGGGGCAATGGCAGGCAGATTCCAAACATCTTTCATCTGTTTGCCGTCGTTGATTTCTTTCATCAATTCGTAATTGTAATAATGCGGAACTTTTTTGTTTTTCCGCGCCCAAATAATAATTTCGGACGAATGGGTAAAACAACGACAAGCCAAATTGGGCGGCGGATTGGTCTTAACCCATGTAACGACATTCAATATCTTAAATTCCAACTCATTCAGCATTTGGGCAATGGAAAAAATATTGTGAAATGTGCCGCTAATCCAAATCGTACCGTTTTCTTTGAGTTTATTACGTACTTCTTTCAACCATTGATAATTGAAATCGTTTACAAAATCATATCCTTTCGACCTGTCCCACTCGCCTTTGTTAACGCTTACCATTTATACCATATTTATTTCATAATCAGCAAAATCAGAATAATCTAAAACTATTTCTTCTTCTTTATATTGTTTATTCACTAATTGCCATGCTTCTTCATGTGAATTAGCTTCCACTTCAACGAGTCTTGATAATAATTCTGTTATCTCAATTTTGAATGTTTCCATTATTTATATTAATTGTTTTACTTGTGATAATTCAAACATTTTTGAATATTGATTTCCAATATTTTCATAATCAACAAACTTAACTCTATTTTTTATTGGTTTAAACATTGTTTGACTCATAATATCATCAAATTTTCTTTTGCGATACTCTGGTGCCACAATATAAAATTCCGCATAATAATCTTGTAATTCAAAATATTTGCTTACGGAATTTTGAATATCTGTCGAATGTTCTACTTCAAAAAAAGAATTTGGCAAGTTTCGCTCATTGAACCAAATTACGTCAATAGTCGTAGCTCTTCGTAATATTTCGGGATACGTGAAATCGTAGATTTTATCATTGGTAACCAATTCTTTCAATGGCTTTTCTAAAAACATTCTATTTTTATCTTGTAGCGGAACGTATGTTTGTAACCTTTTCATATTTCCAATTTCTACGATTAAACCCTGATAATACGAATGAGTAAAAATTTCTTCAACTTTTTTATCTTTAGTTTTAAATTGAATTTGTTCAGGAAGACTATTTTCAAACTCTCTTAATGCCCATAATCCAGGTCGTATTCTGAAAATATCATTGCATTCTTGTACAATTCTCCTTATACTTGCCTGCGGAGTTTTTGTTTTCCATGTAGAAAAATCCAACAAACTATTTAACTGTCCGAAGGTGGCATAGCCACCATTTTGGCGCATTACTTCAATTACTTGTTTTGCTTGGGTATTAATCATTTTAAGCACAATTTAAATAATGTGAATACAAATCATCAAAAAAATCGTTTTCCGGATCATTGGATTTTACATCCGAATTACTCAAAATCCACATACAATCTCTATCGTTCAATTTATCGCAAAAACGTTTCAGCCGGATTTGTTCCGCATCGTTAAATTCTTCTTTTGAGTATGAATTGAAACTCGAAGTTTGGCTCAAAGGTTTGTAAGGTGGATCAAGATAGAAAAGTGAATTTTCCGTAGCGTAATTTAGCGTTTGTTCAAAATCGCCTGTCAGAATTTCTACTTTTTGCAATAACTCACTATCAATCAATAAGGTATTTTCATCACAAATAGTTGGGTTTGTGTATTTTCCAAAAGGAACATTAAACAAGCCTTTGCTGTTTACGCGATACAATCCATTGAAACAAGTGCGGTTAAGAAAGATAAACAAGGCTGTATTTTCAATATTTTCAAGCGATTTGGTATTATATCTTTCCCGCATTTTGAGAAAAAATTCTTTTCGGCTGTCTTCCGAATTGAATGACTGATATTCTTTTTGAATGTTTTTGAGCAGTATGATTAATTCGTAAACATTTTCTTTAACCGTTCGATAAGCAGTTGTCAAATCGGGATTAATATCATTGATAATCGCTTTTTTGACAGTCGCAACATTTTCCAAAATCCAAAAAAGCATTGCGCCACCACCGACAAACGGCTCAATATAAGTCATATTTGAATATCCGTAAACCTCGTTTGGTAACAATTTCTCAATGGAAGAAATGAGTTGTCCCTTTCCGCCAACCCACTTAATGAATGGTTTGGCGGACAATTTTGTGGATTGTGTGTATTTAATACCTATGTTTTTATTGTTTGTCATAATGCAAAAGTACAATTTTTTTCGAGTTTTTGATTGTAAATTTGCACATATTATTACATAAAAAAAAACTTTTCTGTTTTTTTGAATACTTATTGATTTTTAATTTGTATTTTTGCGTTTATCTTGATAAAAATAAGATGCAATGAAAAATATAGTAAAATCAATATTTACGGATTTACAATCGCCATCTAAATTTTCTATATATTTAATAGAAGAGGCATTGACACGGATAGTTGCTGATGAAACTAATTCAATCAATTGTATTACTTTTTACCAAAGACAATTTTTTGACAAAGATAATTTAATTTGTATATATGCATCAGTACGAGAGGATAGAAAAGAAAAAATAGAGAATTATAAAAGAGAAGATATTATTCAAGAACTCAATAATAAAATAAAAGATGAAATAGGTGTAGTACGGTACATTGAGAATAATGGGATAGCAATCCCGATATGTATTAATGATTTTAATAAATCAATTGACCCTGTTCTTTTGTCATCTTATCTGAAATTACCTGATAACATCCAAGAAAAAATAAAATCGGAATATTATATTCCAATTTTTCTTGATAATAATATGCAAAATCCTGTATATGGGATTGTTGTATTTAGTTCATTTAGAGAAAAAGCTTTAAGTAAAACAAAAGCGGACATATTGATGCATATATTCAGCCATTTAATAACAGGCAATCTAAATAAATTAATTGATAGGCGCTTTAATGAATTAATTAAAAACATATCGTATATTGAAAATCAACCTTCGTTTGACGAAGAATATGATAAAATATTTATAGCATTACAAAAATTTTATAATGCAGAGGTAGAAGATACCTATATGTTGCCTTGCAAAGTAAAATATGGTTCGTTTTGGTCTGTAATGAATCAAAATGGCGAATATGTTTTGATTAAATGCAAATTTCGGCGCTACCCACCCAGCGATTTCGGCGATACCCACCCACTTTGTGGCTCGTCACTCTTGATTAGCCATGACAAAATTACAGTTTTTTTCTTAAACTCTCACCTTTTAATTCAAAACG
>BNXY01000045.1 GCA_025999935.1 Bacteroidia bacterium
AATCCTATAGTTTTACCATTGCCGTGAAGTCTAATTTGTTGCAGGATTTGAAATATACGCAAAGCAGCAACTCTCGGGATGCAGTGAATTGGGGATACTAAATAATTAATAATTAAAAACTCAGAACTATTAAAAACTAAATATCATGGCAGATGTAAAAATAGAACAATCTTGGAAAGATCGCTTAACGTCCGAATTTGAAAAACCGTATTTTGAGGCATTGATTCGTTTTATCAAGCAGGAATATGCGACTCAACGGATTTATCCCCAAGGTGGCCTGATATTCAATGCTTTTGATAAAACGGCTTTCGATAAGGTAAAAGTGGTTATTCTGGGACAAGATCCTTACCACGAACCGGGACAGGCGCACGGCTTGTGTTTTTCGGTAAACGAGGGAATTGCTCTACCGCCTTCCCTTCAGAATATCTACAAGGAATTAGCGGACGATTTGGGCATACCGCCCCGTGCATCCGGAAACTTAGAATATTGGGCGGAGCAGGGCGTTCTGTTGCTGAATGCTACGCTGACTGTCCGGGCGCACCAAGCAGGTTCACACCAGCAACGGGGCTGGGAAGAATTTACGGATGCCGTTATCCATCAAATCGCCGAAGAAAAGGAAAATGTGGTTTTCATTCTCTGGGGTTCTTATGCGCAAAAAAAGGGCGCCTTTATAGATCCTTCCAAACATTTGGTCTTGAAATCGGCGCATCCTTCTCCGCTGTCGTCCTACCGTGGTTTTTTTCGGAAGCAAGCCTTTCAGCAAAACCAACGATTATTTGATAAAGACCGGACAAACACCGGTTCAGTGGTAGTTGAACCATTCAGACTAAATGGTTCAGATTAGTGAGATGCCGTGTTTTTCCGCTTCTTTCCGCATGTCTTGCGGCCAGATGCTGGCTTGAATTTCCCCTATATGTGCTTTTCGCAACAGAAGCATGCAAAGGCGGGATTGACCGATTCCACCGCCGATGGTTTGCGGCAGTTCGTTGTTCAATAAACGTTTATGGAAATAAAGTGATTTACGGTCTTCCGTGCCGGATGCTTTCAGTTGTTTTTCCAATACTTCCGGATTGACCCGGATGCCCATGGAAGAGAGTTCAAAAGCCCTGCCCAGCACATCGTTCCAAATCAGGATGTCGCCGTTCAGACCGGGGAGACCGTTGGCGGAAGTTGTCCAGTCGTCATAATCAGGAGCGCGTCCGTCGTGTTTTTCTCCGTTGCTTAACGGGCAACCGATACCAATGATAAAAACAGCCTTTTTTTCTTTCGTAAAAGCATCTTCTCGTTCTCTGACGGTTAATCCGGGGTATTTCCGAAGCAGTTCTTCCGCATGAATGAAATGGATTTCTTTCGGAAGTTTCGGTTTAAATTCCGGATACCTTTCGTAAACCATGTACTCCGTGCGGACGATAGCTGCATAAATCCGGCGGACAATTTCTTTGAGAAAATCAAGATTCCGTTCGCTTTCCTGCATAACCAATTCCCAATCCCATTGGTCAACATAGAGTGAATGTAAATTACCCAGGTCTTCATCGGAGCGGATAGCGTTCATGTCCGTATAAATCCCGTAACCCGGTTCGATGTTTAAATCGGCTAAAGTCAGCCGTTTCCATTTCGCCAGAGAGTGCACGATTTCCGCTTTCGTATCGCCTAAATCTTTGATGGGAAAAGTGACGGCCCTTTCCACGCCGTTCAAATCGTCGTTGATTCCCGTGCCTTTCAAAACAAAGAGCGGAGCGGTGGTACGCCGCAAGCGCAATTCGGAAGACAAATTTTGTTGAAAGAAATCCTTGATGTATTGGATACCTCTTTCTGTTTCAATCTTATTTAAAGGTGATTTATAACCTTTTGGTGTCAATAAATAGCTCATTTTTTTAATTTTTTAATGTACAAAGGTATGATTTTGTTTCAAGATGTCAAAATAATGTGCGTTATTTTTTTTAAACATAAAAAGGGGTACGTTTGAAAAATCAAATTCATTCACCATTTGTTTATTTCGGGATTTAAATGTACCTTTGCAATCGCAAAAAGCAAGGCCCCGTAGTTTAGTGAATAGAACGACAGATTCCGGTTCTGTAGGTCACAGGTTTGAGTCCTGTCGGGGTCACAAAAACGATGCAAAGCAAAGTAAAATCCTGATTTTTAATGGAATCAGGATTTTTGCTTTTAAAGTCCCCTACCCTTTCAGTGCGTTTTTTTAACCAAAATTTCATTTTTCGTATTATTATAAAAATAATTGTTTTATCTTTGTATTTCAATCGAATATGAAGCAAATAATGAATTAGGGCATTTTATTGTTGAATATGAGCAATATGGCGAAGACAGGGCAAACTATGGCGAACATTTGTTGGAAAAAATATCGGCAACATTGGCACAGAATGGATTAAAGAATGTATCGGTAGCCGAGTTATCGCGATTCCGGCAATTTTATACGGTATATCCGCAAATTCTTGGGGACAATGACAATACAAAATACGCAATTAGTAAAAAGTAATAAATAATTAATTAACAATGATTTATACAGAAGTTTGTAAAATATAGGCAAAAAGGGAAGTTGCGTATATTTATGATTGTGCGCAAGTTGTGGACAGTGCGTACGAACATTGAAGCAAAATCAAAGTAAATAACATAAAATGACAGAGTGATGAAAAATAAAATTATTAAATTCTTTGGCAAATGCTTAATGATATTTATTTTTAGTTGTGTGATAAAAGAGGAGAGTAGTTATTTGTATCTTGCCCTTGGTAGTATCGCTTTGAATGCAATTATTGATTTTGGGAATGACTGGATAGTTTTCCTTTTTAATTATTTTAAAACACAAAAAGCAAAGTTTTCAAAACATAACCTTCATACAGAATATTGTAGTGGGGATAAAAATGGCAAAATAGAGGTTTTCGGAGAGAACTTAAATATTGATGTCAAAAAAAATGCAAAAAGGATTTTAATAGGAATAGGAGGGGTGTTAATAGCAATAGCAATAGTAAGACTCATATTAGGATTAATTGCAGAATCTGTATTATTATGAAACAAAAAATAAAATTATTTTTAATACTAATGGTGGCATTACTTTTTTCGTCTTGTTATCCAGATAGGACTTGTGAAAATATGGCACAAATAGAAATTGAGCCATATTTAGAAAAAAATGTTTCTGTTAAGGAAATAACCAATGGTTGTATAATCTCTTTTACAGATAAGAGAAAGGAAGTTTGCGGTGTCTATCTGAACGATTCTTTTTTAGATTATAAACCAAAAAGAATAAGTAATGACAGTATCAGAATAGAACTACAAAACGTAAAAATAAAAAACAATGATGTATTGAAACTTTATTATGTAGATACAACTTTTTTTGGAGGAAAGATGCGTCTTAAAGAAAATTCTGATGTAAAATTGATCAAATTTACTATTATAGAGGAAACGCCTTGCGATTCTATTCTACCTGACCATAATGAAGATTGGGAATGGGAAGACTTGACAGGAGAAGTTGGAAAAAATTTTGTGAAAATCAGAATTGTGTTTAAAATAATAATTGACCAATTTAGTTGGAAAATTGGTGATAGCAAATTATTAGATAATGGAAGAAGAATGGTTGAAGAATTACCACAATATTTAGACAAACTACCCGATTTCGAGGACGCATTAGGAGTAATCGCAGTTGGAACAGCATCACAAGAAAATTATGAGAATGTTTCTGATGAAGTAAAAAGAGCTGGACAGCGAGCAGATAATATTAGGTTTGTTTTAGATTCTCATCCTTCAATAAGAAAAAAAGAGATTTACACATTGAACTTAGGTGTACACGAACCCGTAGCAGGCTTGTTAGGGGCAAATAAAACTTCTTATCAAAGAAGAATAATCATTATTGGCGTTATGGATAAATCAGAAAATATTGGTTCCTTAAAATTTGAAGAATGTTTAAGAAAGGCACTTGAACCGAGTAAAGGATTATCATTTGATAAAAATAAGTATTCATCATTTGATTTAAAAAACTATCAAATTAAGTATTGAAAAATAAAGTATTGAAAAACTGCTGCTAACAATAAAGGCTTAAACGCTACGCTACGTAGCGGAGTTGCGTTTTAAGCCATCGTTGAACGATTGCTTCGGTAGCGGCGGAAAATAAGCGATTTTTCTCTATGGGGTTTCAATAATCGGATTGAATTCCGGCAACAAAAAAATTGGCAGGAATTTGGTGGATTTTATGTTCGTTTTGTTCCTTTTTTTTTGTTTTCCAAAAGTTTTTTAGACCAACAAACATTGAATGTATTTAACGATTGCTTAAACATAAGTGAAGAAAAGGTGTGACTTGCTGTACTTATTGACGAAAACTTTCAAAAATGTGATTTTTCGTCAATATTTTTGGGTTTGAATAAAAAGTTGTATCTTTGCAAAAAATATTTGATATGATACAAAGAGAAATTTATCTAAAAAAGTTGCGTTCTTTGCGAGATACAAATCTCATAAAAGTAGTTACAGGTATTCGCCGTTGCGGAAAAACAACGCTATTAGAAGCGTTTCGCAACGAATTAAAGTATTCCGGCATAAACGAAAAGCATATTATTTCGCTTAATTTTGAAGAACGTGAAAATATAAAATTTACAGAATGGACTGCTCTTTATGACGAAATTATCACAAAGACAAATCCCAATGAGAAAAATTATATTTTTCTTGACGAAGTCCAGTTATTGACGGATTTTGAAAAACTTATTGACGCAATTTATATCAAAAAACACATTGATTTGTATGTAACCGGTTCAAATGCCTATCTGCTTTCGAGCGAATTGGCAACATTGCTTACAGGTCGTTATGTAGCGATAAATCTGCATCCGTTTTCTTTTTACGAATACACGCTTGCTTTCCCCGAAGAGAAAAATACCGACCGCCTTTTTCGTCAATATATGAACAATTCCTGTTTTCCCGAAGCCGTAAATCTCTCGAAAACAGCCCCCGAAATTGTAAATGATTATTTGCAATCAATTTTCAATACCGTTGTTGTAAAAGACATTGTAAAAAAATATAAACTTCGTAATTTCAATAACTTACAGCGAATTATAGAATATCTGTTCGACACTGTCGGCTCGCTTGTTTCGCCAACTAACATTGCAGAAACACTCAATAAAAATTCTGACAAAACGATTTCGCACAATACTGTAAATAAGTTAATATCTTTTCTTACAGAAAGTTATCTGCTATACGCCGCACCACGTTACGACATAAAAGGCAAAGAACTTTTGACAACTAACGAAAAATATTACGTTGTAGATTTGGGCTTGAAAAACATTTTGCAAAGTAACCGTTACGACCGCGATATGGGACACAAACTCGAAAATGTTATTTATTTTGAACTTTTACGGCGTGGTGGCGAAGTTTTTGTCGGCAAAAATAAAGATAAAGAAATAGATTTTATGGTACAAAAGCCAAACAACGAACGAGAATATTATCAGGTAGCATATACAGTTAGTGACGAAAAAACATTTGAACGTGAGTTTTCGTCATTAAGAACGCTTCGCGACAACTATCCAAAATATGTTTTAACCCTCGACTACGACAACGCAGTAATAGAAGGCATACAAAAAATAAACGTAATTGATTGGTTACTAAAACAATAAAACAATGCACCAGAGATAACAATAATATCTACACCGCAGATACACTATTCCCAAAGGGCGGGAAAAAGAAGATATAAAAGCGCGAGAAAAAATCATAAATGCAATATACCGAAAGTGGACTGCCGAAAATCCTGAAAAATGCAAAAGTTGTGAAACCGCCACTTGCGCCAAGCCACCAAAACGTTATAAGCAAGCCGTGTGTGATAGTGTGACAGAGAAGGGTAAGAAAATGTAAAAGTGACATTAAATTAATAAACATTAAAATTTGACAGTTGTGAAACAGTACAGTATGTTAAATACGACTTAATAAAATCTGTTCAACACCCCAATTTAATATTTAGCCTTTTTTGTCGAATTATCAATCAAAAATAGCTGAAAAATAAGGATTATTTGCATTTTTAAAAGGATTAATACAGATTCAACCTTTGTGAATATAAATTCGACCTGTTGTTTCTATTTTATATTCAACTTTGTAACCAAAATATATTAACAATTTTTGTATTAACCTCTAAAATGGTAATATCATGATTCAAAAACTAAATTTTTCTTCTTTGCGATTTGCTGCATTGATATGTATCATGTCAGTGCTAAGTGTGACAACTGCTTTCGGACAGACACAAACCGTTTCCGGTGTCGTGTCGGATGCCGACGGCCCGGTTATTGGCGCCGGCGTTTCCGAAAAAGGCAATTCCGGAAACGGAACGGCTACCAATGCGGACGGGAAATATATGTTGACTGTTTCGTCCAATGCTACATTGGTAATCTCTTATTTGGGCTATCTTACCCAAGAAATTGCTGTGAACGGCAAAACTACTATTGATGTGTTCTTAAAAGAAAACGCCACAGAACTGGACGAAGTGGTAGTAGTCGGTTTCGGAACGCAAAAAAAAGTCAATCTGACCGGAGCGATAGGTATTGCTACGGCAAAAGACATAGCCGACCGTCCGGTGGTAAGTGTTACGCAAGCCTTGCAAGGCCTTGTTCCGGGTATGACGATTTCGCAAAACAGCGGAAGTCTTGATGCGACTGCCACTATCAGGGTTCGTGGAAAGGGTACGCTTGACAGCGCAAACAAGAGTGACCCCCTTGTGTTGATAGACGGTGCGGAAGGCGATATCAACGCGATTAACCCCGCTGATATTGAAACAATGTCGATATTGAAAGATGCGGCAGCTTCCTCTATTTACGGGGCAAAAGCCTCATTCGGTGTTATTCTTATTACTACTAAAAGTGGTAAAGCCGGCAAAACACGAGTGAATTACAGCAACAATTTCCGCTACAATTCGCCGGTATTGATGCCCACACCGATGGATTCTTATACCCTTGCGCTCTATTTCAACGAGGCGCTTGCCAACGGTGGTGAAGCTCCTCACTTTAATGAATCTTGGGTGCAAGCGATTAAAGATTATCAAGATGGCGTTATTACGTCTCCCATTTATGAGAATGGAAATACAGGACAATGGGAAGAAGGTTTCGACCCGACAAGTACGGTGCCGGGTTATTCTAAAAAGATCGGTGGTATTGACAACCGGAATTATTACAAGGAAATTTACCGTTCGACGGCTGCCTCTCAGGAACACAACCTCAGCATCAGCGGAGGAAACGACAAACTGACTTTCTTCGGTTCGCTCAACTATCTTGACCAAAACGGTTTGATGGTTTTCAACCAAGACCAATACGACCGTTTCTCGACCAATGTACGGGTAAGTTATCAACTGTATGATTGGGCAAAATTAGGATACAGCAACCGTTTCGTGCGCAACACCTACGAACGCCCTGCCGCACTGACCAACAGTCTATATACGGATATCGGACGGCACGCATGGGCTATGTTGCCTATGTACGACCCAAACGGCAATCTCTTCCAACGTCATGCACTCAACTTGCGCGATTCGGGTAACGACCGTGCAACAACGGATAACTCTTACCAACAGGCAACTTTAACATTGGAACCCATCAAAAATTGGAGAACAAATGTGGAAGTCAACTATTCTATCAAGAATTACAATCGCCATTGGGATAAATTTGTAACTTATCGCTACGACATGAACAATTCGCCGATGGCTTGGAGTAAATCATCGAATGTGCACGAAGAAGAACTAAAAGACGACCTGCTCGGAATTAACGCTTATTCCGAATATAGCTTCTCGCTGAATCAAAAACATAATTTCAAAGCGATGATCGGTATGCAGGAACAAGCCATGTCGCAAGTGAAATTCGGATTGCAACGTGCAGGCGTAATGGACCCCAATTTGCCGGAAATTGATTTGACCGATGGCTATGACGAAAACGGCAAATCAGTGGTGCCAAGCGTAAACGGTGAACACAACCGATGGACAACGCTCGGATACTTCGGTCGTATCAACTATGATTTTAACGGCAAATACTTGTTGGAAGCCAATCTTCGCTACGATGGTTCATCACGTTACCGCGCAGGACATCGTGGTGTATGGTCTCCTTCTTTCTCTTTGGGCTGGAACATAGCACAGGAAAATTTTATGGAATCCATCAACGAATATGTGGGATTGTTTAAATTGCGTGCATCCTACGGACAATTGGCTAATCAAAACACCAATAATTGGTATCCTTCTTATTCCAATCTTGGACTATATCCCGGTTCCGGTGCGTGGCTGCAAGGTGGTTTGAGGCCCAACATAACAACTTCGCCCGGCACGGTCGAAAATCCTTTCTTGACTTGGGAAAGTGCGCAAACCATCAATGGAGGTATAGATATAGCTGTATTGAAAAATAGATTAACGGCTTCCATTGACTTCTATCAACGCACTACCATCAACATGTTTGGCCCTGCTCCGGATCTGCCCAAAGTTTTGGGTGTAGATCCTAAAAAAGCCAACGATACCGAATTGCAGGATCGCGGTTTTGAACTTTCGGTTGCATGGAACGACCGCTTAGCTAACGGATTAAATTACGGAGCACGGGTGGTGTTGTCGGATTATACAACTAAAGTAACCAAATATCCCAGCAACCCGACCGGAACCCTTAATAGTTATAACCAAGGTCAAATACTTGGCCAAATATGGGGATATCAAACCATTGGCATCGCTAAAACGAAAGAAGAAATGGACGCACACCTCGCTACACTTCCCAATGGCGGCCAAAGTGCATTGAATGCCAATTGGGGCGCCGGAGACATCATGTATGCCGACCTCAACGGCGACGGTAAGATAGACAACGGAGCCAAAACGCTTGGCGACCATGGCGACTTGAAAGTGATAGGAAACACCACGCCTCGCTACCAGTTTGGTATTGACTTGACGGCAGATTGGAAAGGAATTGATGTCCGCGCCTTCTTCCAAGGCGTAATGAAACGCGACTATTGGCAGGGCAGTTATTTATTCTGGGGCGCTCGCGCCGGTGGTAATGACGGCTCTAACAACGGCGGCGGCAATGGCACAAGCTGGCAAGACGGCGGTATTTGGTGGGCGACCGGATTCACTTCTCATCTGGATTATTTTCGCGATGAAAACTCACCGCTGGGAGCAAATACGGATTCCTATTTTCCCAAACCCTATCTGAACAATGCTAAGAACAATTATGTTCAATCGCGCTACTTGCAGGATGCTTCCTACATCAGGCTTAAAAATCTACAAATAGGTTATACACTTCCCGCCTCGCTTACAAACAAGGTAAAAGTAGAAAAGTTGAGAATTTTCTTCTCCGGAGAAAATCTGTGGACAGGTACAAAAATGGCGAAAACATTCGACCCCGAAACGATAGACGGCGGTTGGAACGGAAGTGTTTATCCTTTATCAAAAGTGCTTTCTTTCGGTGTAAATCTTAATTTTTAAATCTTTAATTTTATAATAATATGAAAAAGATAAATATAATGTATTGGGCAACCGCAGTAGCCTTGACGCTAACCATGGCGGGTTGTGTTGATCTCGACCAGACACCACTGAGTAGTCTGCCCGCAGAAACTTATTTCAACAGCGATGCGCAGTTGCAATCCTACGTCAATAACCTGTATGCCCCGCGTACCGGTAGTGATTCCAATGACCAGATTTTTAACGTGCACGGCACTTATTCTTATGGTACATTTGCCATCGATGACAATACCGACAACATGGCAACCAAAGGCAGCGGTTCCAGCCAATGGGTGCCCGCCAACTACAAAGTAGGACAAAGCGGAGGCGATTGGTCGTTTTCGTATATCTACAAAGTGAACTATTTTTTCAAGTTTGTTCTTCCCAAATATGAGGCAGGACAAATAACCGGCAGTGCAACCAATATCAGGCAATACATCGGCGAAGCCTATTTTTTCCGCGCTTATGAATATTTCAAACGCTTACAGCGAGTAGGCGACTATCCAATCATTACCGAACCATTGTCAGACGATTTGGCCATATTGATTGAAAACAGTAAACGCAGCCCCCGCAATGAAGTGGCGCGGTTTATTCTTTCGGATTTAGACAAAGCCATCGAACTGATGAACGATAATGTAGCATCAACACGGGTTTCAAAGAAAGCAGCTTTACTTTTTAAATCGCGCGTAGCATTGTTTGAAGGTACCTGGGAAAAATATTTCAAAGGAACCGCGTTCGTACCGGGTGGCCAAGATTGGCCGGGTGCAGAGAAAGACTATAATGCCAATTACAGCGTTAATATTGATACCGAAGTCGCTTATTTCTTAGGAGAAGCTATGTCGGCAGCCAAACAAGTAGCTGACAATACGCCGCTTACGAACAACACCGGCATTGTGCCGCAGGCAACGGGACAAAGTAATCCCTATTTGGAAATGTTTGGTGCGGTAAATATGGCTCAATATCCCGAAATTATCCTTTGGCGTCAGTACGACAAAGGCTTGGGTATTACACACAATGTGCCTATTTATACACAAGCCGGTTGCCAGCAAAGGGGACTTACCCGTGGTTATGTAGATAATTTTCCGATGAAAGACGGTACCCCGATTTATGCGGCAGGCAGCGCGTATAAAGGCGATGATTATCTGGCTGATGTAGTAAAAGACCGAGATCTTCGCTTGCAGATATTCCTCAAATTACCGGGACAACTCAATTATTTCCAGCCGGGTGCAACTCCCGAACGTGCCATTCCTACAGAACCCTATCCGGATATTACCGAGGGTAATGCCGAAAGAGGTTACTCTACCGGCTACACGATTCGTAAAGGTATCAATTTCAGTCAAGAACAATATACGGACAATGGCGGTTGTTACACCGGCAGCATCGTGTTCCGCGCTGTGGAGGCTTATCTCAACTACATTGAGGCAAGCTATGAGAAAAACGGAAGTTTAGATGCAGATGCAAGAAATTATTGGGCAAAAATCCGTAGTCGCGCCAACAATGCAACAGTAACTTTTGCCGACATCGAAGCAAATACAATCAACAAGACAGTCGTTGGATTGGAAGTGAACGACGATTGGGCTGCTTTTTCAGGCCGGCAGCTGATTGACAAAACTTTGTACAACATTCGCCGCGAACGCCGCATGGAACTCATGGCGGAAGGATTGCGCATGGCAGACCTTCGCCGTTGGAGAGCTTTAGACCAACTCGTGAACAATCCTTACCATATCGAAGGATTTAAATTATGGGGACCCATGAAAAACTGGTATGACGGGCTGAAACCCGGCGACAATGTTTCATCCAGCGACCAGAGCGCTTATCTCTTGCCTTACGAGGCCAGTCCCAACTCGGACGTGTATAAACAAGGAGGTTATTTGTGGAAAATGGCGCATTATCTGTCGCCTATTGCCGCAGAACATTTCCTGATAAGCAGCGAGGACGGTTCTTCACCCGAAACTTCCCCGATTTATCAAAATCCCTATTGGTCAACAAGAGCCAACGAACCGGCATTTAAATAATCTTAAATTTTCAAACAAAAAGTAATATGAAGAAGAATATATACTTATTAGCAATGATGTTGGTTGGCTGCTTGTTGTGCGGCACAACCAAAGCCGCCAACAATCCGGCGGTCGATGTGGACTACCGCATCCGGAATGTATCTTCGGGTTTATATCTCACGATAGACCCGGATAATGCCAGTAATCCCGTTAGAGTAAATGCGTATGATGCCAAAGGCGACTACCAGATATTTAAACTGTCGCAAGACGCATCCAATGCAGAACGTTACAATCTGGAAATCAACAATCAGTTTTTAACCCATTCTTCTAAAAATGCTTGGGACATCATTTTGGGAACAAGCAGTTCCGACCCTTTGGCAGAATTGGTATTGACCACCGACGACCAGGAACAAACCCGGTTTGCAGTGGTAGCCAATGCAGGTTCAAAATGGGTGGCGCCGGACAAAGACCCCGCTACTCCGGATATGGGCTGCTACACCGACAAAGACCACGCCGGAATAGAATGGGTGTTTGAACCGGTAAAATTCCGTGTCAAAAATGTAGCAACCGGTTTGTATATGACCAATGTGGACAATGCTTTGAAAATCGCGGATATCAGCGAAACCGGCGAAGGTCAGATTTTCAAGATAGATAAAGACGCATCCGATCCGGAACATTTCAATATTTCAGTGGATGGCAAGTACCTGACGCAACACGCCAGCAACGCATGGACAGTTATTTTTGAAACCAATGCAGCCGATCCGAAAGCCGAATGGCTCCTCTCTACGGCCGATGGACTGACTAAAATACAAGCTTTAGGATTTGCCGGCACTACAAAATTTTTGGCGCCACAGAACGATGAAAATATTTATATCGACACAGACGGTGGAAGTAAAAATGAATGGATATTGGAACCTACCAGCGGTGGCGGAAGCGTTGAAATTGCGGCGATAGTACCGGCCGACGGCGCAACCGGCGCAATGCCCAATGACGCCATCACGGTTACTTTCAACAAACCGATAGCAGCCAAAGGCGATTTGGGCAGCATCACAATAACGAATGTGGCCACCGGCAATCCATTGGAAGGCGTGCTTGGCGTTATATCGGGAAAAGTCTTGACCATTACCCACGAAGACCCGTTGGCGCTCAAAGCTACCTATACGGTAAATATTCCGGCAGGCGTTATTTCCGGTTACGATGACGATATTACTTGGACGTTTACGGTGGCGAGCAATCCTTATGGCGTGAAAATACTTTCACAAACACCTGCAAGCGGTGCAAGCGTAGCAGCAAACACCCCCATAGAAGTGCTGTTCAACAAAAATATTCCGTATTCCGACGAACTGAACGGTATTACCATTGCAGATAATAGCGGCAATAAAGTTGCAGACGTATTTGGATGGACATTGTATAGCAAGTTATTTATCGAATACAGCGCATTGAAACCATCGACAACTTATACCGTAACGGTGGCGGAAGGTGTTTTACAGACTTATCCGGATGCTATTTCCTGGTCATTCACAACGAACAACACAACCGGAATCGGCAATATATCTATCAGCGCAAAAGTCTATCCGACACTTACGAGTGACATCGTGACGGTAGAAGTGGAAAATCCGGCTATCATCCGGTTATTCACGCTTAGTGGACAATCACTTGCCGCTTATAATATACAAAGAGGCTCACAAATCGTGAATCTGTCGGGTTATCCCAATGGATTGTATCTCATCAAAGTTGTAGTGAACGGTCAAGTTTCGACACATAAAGTGGTAAAGAAATAAATTCAATTACGAATTACAAATTACGAATTAAAAGCGCTATATTTGTAATTCGTAATTCGTAATTATAAAAATATACCGATGAAAAATATAAAACTACTTGTTGCAGCCTTTATTTGCCTGCACTTATTTTCAGTTCCTGTTTTTGCGCAATCTTTAAGCGCTATCTATCCCGGCGCTGTCTTGCCCGACAACAATGGCGTTCATGTAAACGCCCACGGCGGCGGAATCCTCTATCACGAAGGAAAATACTATTGGTTCGGCGAACACAAAGGCGAACGGTCAAGCGCGGCTTTTGTCGGCGTAACCTGCTATTCTTCCAATGATTTATACAATTGGACATACGAAGGCGTAGCATTGCCTGTGGAAAATAATCCCAATTCCGACATCGTGTCCGGTTGTGTGTTGGAACGTCCGAAAGTGATTTACAATGCAAAGACGAAAAAATTTGTCCTGTATTTTCATTTGGAATTAAAAGGAAAGGGCTATGAAGCGGCAAGAGTAGGAATAGCTGTCAGCGATAAAGCGACCGGCCCTTATACCTATCTGAAATCCTACCGGCCGAATGCAGGCTTTTGGCCTGTCAACCTCACGGAAACGCAACGCAAGGATACTACTACACTTGCAAGTTTCCCCAAATGGTGGACGCCAGAATGGCGAAAAGCCACAGAAGACGGCATGTTTACCCGCCGCGATTTTGCTGGCGGACAGATGTCACGCGATATGACGCTTTATGTCGATGATGACGGTAAAGCCTACCATATTTATTCTTCGGAAGAAAATCTGACTTTGAACTTGGCGGAATTATCCGGCGATTATCTCAGCCATTCCGGAAAATACATCCGCATCGCTCCTGCCGGACACAACGAAGCGCCCGCTATTTTCAAAAAAGACGGACGATATTTTCTGATTACTTCCGGCTGTACAGGATGGGATCCAAACGCCGCCCGTTTATTCACAGCCGATAATATCTGGGGGCCTTGGACGGAACATCCCAACCCCGCTGTCGGTGCAGACGCCGACCTTACTTTTCATTCGCAAAGCACTTATATTCAACAAGTAATTGGCAAAAAAGACGCTTTCATTTTTATGGCCGACCGTTGGACGCCCAAAAAACCGATTGATGCCCGCTATATCTGGTTGCCCATTCTGTTTGAAAACGGATTGCCTGTTTTGAAATGGTTCGATAAATGGGATTTAAGTATTTTTTCACCCCCAAACCCCCAAAATGGGGCTTTAGACAGTGAGATTTTCGAGAATAATTCTAATACCCACTCCGCAAAGTCCCCTTCAGGGGATTTAGGAGCGCTTGTTTGGTCTGACGAATTTGACAACGAAGGCAAACCCAATCCCGAATTTTGGTCGTATGAACAGGGATTTGTCCGCAACAATGAATTGCAATGGTATCAGTCCGACAATGCCAATATTCACAACGGCATCCTTACTATTGAAGGAAAAAAAGAACAAATACCCAATCCCAATTATGTGGAAGGAAATAGGGATTGGAAAAAAAATCGTAAATTTGCGGAATATTCGGCAAGTTCCATTAAAACGGTTGGCAAAAAAGAATTTCTATACGGACGTTTTGAAGTCCGGGCAAAAATACCTACCGCTTCCGGTTCATGGCCGGCTATCTGGACTTTGGGAAAATCCATGCCTTGGCCTTCAAACGGCGAAATTGACATTATGGAATATTATCGAATCAAAGATATTCCGCATATTTTGGCGAATGTGGCTTGGGGAACGGATACACCCTCGGTTGGTAAATGGGACACGCAAACCGTGCCTTTTTCCAAATTTACGGACAAAGACCCGAATTGGGCGGATAAATTTCATGTCTGGCGCATGGATTGGGACGAAGAAGCCATCCGGTTATATTTAGATGATGAATTGTTAAACGAAACATTATTGAAAGATACGCAAAATGGTTCGCTTGGTAATTATACCAATCCGTTTAAACAACCGCATTACCTGTTGCTGAATCTGGCGATTGGCGGACAAAACGGCGGAAAGCCCGATGATGCGGCTTTCCCGTTGAAATATGAAATTGATTATGTGAGGGTATATCAAAAATAATAATAACATGAAACAGATATTATTTACTTTCATTTTGCTGATAACATTTGCCAAACCCGCTTTTCCCCAATTGTCTTTCGGAGAAGCGGAAAAAATCAATGAGGATTGGAAATTTATCTTAAAAGATGTTGACAATGCGCAATCTTCGAATTATAACGATACACAATGGCAAACAGTCGATTTACCGCACGACTGGAGTGTGCGCGAACAATTAAGCCCTTCGCTGGCAAGCGCCACCGGTTATTTGCCGGGCGGAATCGGCTGGTACCGTAAAACGCTATCCGTTCCGGCGGATAAACAAGGCAAAAAAATCTATCTCTATTTTGAAGGCGTATATAACCGCAGCGAAGTGTTTGTCAACGGACAATCCGTCGGCAGTCGCCCCAATGGCTATATTTCGTTTGCTTTCGATATTACATCCTTTATTGAATATGGAAAAGACAACCGGATTGCCGTTCGCGTTGACCATAGCCAAAGCGCCGATTCCCGCTGGTACACCGGTTCGGGCATTTACCGCGATGTTTGGCTGATATATGCCAATCCGACACACATTGCCCAATGGGGCGTTTTTGCTTATCCGGTTGTAGAGACAGGGCGCACCCCGTCTTTACATGTCGAGGTAGAAATAGAAAACAGTTCGGATGCCAATAATACCCTTACGGTAAACAACGAATTGATTTCGCCGGATGGGAAAGTTGTAGCCGGAAACACTAAAAAAATAGTCGTCGCCGCCGGACGGAAAAATAAATTGACCGTTGATTTAACCGTAAAAAATCCCCAATTATGGAATTTAAATAATCCCCACTTGTATCAATTGAAAACGACCATCCTTCAAAATGGAAAAGCGATTGACGAAACCACCACCACCACCGGTTTTCGTTCATTCACTTTCGACCCGGACAAAGGATTTGCCTTAAACGGCGAAAACATGAAAATGAAAGGCGTTTGTATTCATCACGATGCCGGTGTATTGGGTTCCGCAGTTCCCAAAGAAGTATGGAAAAGGAGATTGCTGACACTGAAAGAAATAGGTGTAAATGCCATTCGCACCAGCCATAATCCGCAAGCGCCCGGTTTATACGATTTATGCGATGAATTGGGACTATTGGTATTGAACGAAGCCTACGACGAATGGGAATTTCCTAAAAACAAATGGATTGAAGGTTGGAATGTAGGAACGCCGGGGCACCAAGGTTCTTTCGATATTTTCGGAAAATGGGGCGAACAGGATTTAGCCGATATGGTGCGCCGTGACCGAAATCACGTTTCCGTATTTGCATGGAGCATCGGCAATGAAGTTGATTATCCGAACGACCCCTATTCTCATCCGATTTTGGACGGCAACAATAGCGACTTTACACAAGCGCTGAATGGCGGTTATAAAAAAGATGCGCCCGATGCCAACCGTTTGGGCGGAATCGCCAAACGATTGGTAGCCGTTGTGAAACAATACGACAAATCCCGTCCCACAACGGCAGGATTAGCCGGCGTTGCCATGTCGAACGAAACGGAATACCCCGGAGCATTGGATATTACCGGATATAATTATACAGAAAGCCGTTATGTTTCAGACCATAAGAAATATCCGAACCGGGTCATTTTCGGCAGCGAAACCCGCCACGATTCGGATGCTTGGAAAGCGGTAACGGACAACGAACATATTTTCGGACAATTTATCTGGACAGGCATCGACTATCTGGGCGAATCGGGCAAATGGCCTGCCCGCGGATTCAATTCGGGTATGGTGGATTTTGGCGGATTTATCAAACCGCGGGGTTATTTCAGGCAATCGCTTTGGTCGGAAAAACCAATGATTTATATCGGAACGACCGGCGTTTTACCGATATGGAATTTTGAGGAAGGAAAAACCATTCGGGTAACGTGTTATACCAATGCGGCTAAAGCCAAACTCGAACTGAACGGCAAACCGGTTGGAAACCTGCAAAATTATGACGAAAAAACCGGAATCCTCTATTGGGATATCCCTTATCAATCCGGAAAATTAGAAGCCATTGGTTTGGATAAAGACAATAAAGAAATTGCCCGTTACATGATACAATCCTCTAAACAACCTTTTGCACTACGCATTGAATCAAAAGAAAATACAATCTCACAAAATAAAAACTTGCTGCAAATCGTTATTCAAATAGTAGATGAAAACGGCGTTCCGGTCATGCTGTCCGACAATGAAATCACTTGCCAAATTACCGGTCCTGCTAAATTATTGGGATTGGAAGCAAGCAATAACGGTGATATGACGGATTATACCGACAATAAACAACGCGCTTATCATGGTCGCTTGTTGGCTTATATTCAGGCAACCGGAGAGACAGGCGAGGTAAAAATGCAGTTTTCTTCCCCTTGGTTGAAATCAACAGAAACAATAATAAAAATAAAATAACAGTATGAAAAAAGTTCAAAAAATCCCGCAGGGACAACACTTTATTAACCGTATGCTTCAGCTTACGAATTTCATGAAACGCACAATTTCAATCGTAGTACTTGCTTTCCTTACTTTAGGATTGAGTCAAGCCCAAACGCCCGAATGGGAAAATCCCGAAATTTTCGGCATCAACAAAGAACCGGCGCGCGCTACCGCCTTGCCGTACAGTAACGAACAGCAGGCCATTGCGGATGTTTATTCCAATTCTCCTTATTACCAGTCTTTGGATGGTACATGGAAATTCAACTGGCACAAAAAACCGGCCGATAAACCCGAAGGTTTTTATAAGGAAGGTTACGATGTAAGTAAATGGGGAACAATACAGGTTCCCGGCAATTGGGAATTGCAAGGCTACGGCGTTCCCATTTATTCGAATATTACCTATCCGCATCCGAAAAATCCACCCTATATCGACCACAACGACAATCCGGTAGGTTGTTATGTCCGCGATTTCAATATTTCCAATGCGTGGGACGGTCGCCGCGTGTATCTGCATTTTGAGAGCGGTTTGGCTGCGATGTATATTTGGGTAAACGGGCAAAAAGTCGGTTACAGTCAGGTTACGAAAAGCCCTTCCGAATTTGACATTACGCCTTATGTCAAACAAGGAAAAAACACTTTGGCAATAGAAGGTTATCGCTGGAGCGACGGTTCTTATCTGGAAGACCAGGATTTCTGGCGTTTGTCGGGTTTCGATCGGAGCGTTTATTTATACAGCACCGCTCAAGTGCGTATTCAGGATTTCTTTGCCAAAGGCGACCTCGACAATTCGTATAAAAACGGGCTTTTTTCATTGGATTTGACGTTAAAGAATTATTCTACAAAAAAAGAAACAGCAAAAGCGGAAATAAAACTATTGGATGCAAACGGAAAAATAGTTTTAACGAAAACGAATGCCGTAAACATTCCTGCCGGAAATGAAGCAACTACGGCATTTGCTCAAAAAATTGCCGCACCCCGTTTGTGGAGTAACGAAACACCTTATCTATATACACTGTTATTAACCTTGACAGATGAAAAAGGGAATCCGATAGAAACCACATCGGCAAAAATAGGCTTCCGCAAGGTTGAAATCAAAAACGCCCAATTGCTGGTAAACGGCAAAGCCATTTTGGTCAGGGGCGTAAACATCCACGAACACAATCCATACAAGGGTCACGTACAAGATGAAGCAACGATGCGGAAAGACATTGCCCTGATGAAACAGTATAATATCAATGCCGTGCGGACGAGCCACTATCCGGAAAGCGCACTGTGGTATAAACTTTGTGATGAATATGGCATATTCCTTGTGGATGAGGCCAATATTGAATCGCACGGATTAGGTTACGGGCCGGAGAATGTCGCCAATTTTCCGGAATGGGCGGCTGCGCACAAAGACCGCGTGGTTCGTTTGCTGGAACGCGACAAAAACCACCCTTCGGTTATCGTTTGGAGTATGGGGAATGAATGTAGCAACGGCGTCGTATTTCCGGAAATCTACAAATGGTTGAAACAACGCGATACCACCCGTCCGGTGCAATTTGAACAAGCGGGCGAAAAAGCCAATACCGACATCGTCTGCCCGATGTATCCGAGCATCGAAAATATGAAACGATACGCTGCCCGTACCGATGTTACCCGTCCGTATATTATGTGCGAATATGCACACGCGATGGGCAACAGTACAGGTAATTTTCAGGAATATTTCGATATTATTGCAACCTCCCCTCACATGCAGGGCGGATTTATCTGGGACTGGGTTGATCAAGGCATTGCCGCCACCGACGATTCCGGACGAAAATATTGGGCCTATGGCGGCGACATTGGCGGCTATCAATACACCCACGACCAGAATTTCTGCGCCAACGGCTTGATTACGCCCGACCGCAAACCGCATCCGGGACTGTATGAAGTGAAAAAAGTGTATCAGGATATTCTATTCCATGCAAAAGATTTGGAGAAAGGAATTATTACCATCGAAAACCGGTTCTTGTACACTGATTTAAAAAATTATGATTTCAAATGGGAATTGATTAAGAACGGCGAAAAAATAGCCGAAGGTCGTTTCGACATAGACCAGCCCGCAGGAACAAAAAAGGATGTAACCATTTCTTTACCCAAAATGCAGACATTGGAATTTGGCGCAAATGAACGCTTTTTGAATGTATATGCCTATACCAAACAAGCGACTGAAATGATCCCCGTCAATCATGAAATTGCAAGGGAGCAATTCGCCTTGTCCGACACGAAGGATTATTTTGTGAAAATACCTGCATCATTTTCGCAGGATAAAGTCGAAATCGTAACAGACAATGCCAATACGATTGTATTGAAAGCCGGAGAAACAACCCTTGCCTTCAACAAACGGAACGGCAATCTGGATAATTATATCTGCAAAAATAAACGTTTGTTGGCTTCCGGCCCGCAACCCGATTTCTGGCGTGCGCCAACCGACAACGATTTTGGTAACAATTTACCGGCATTGGCGAATGTTTGGAGATTAGCAGGGAATAATAAAACGGTAAATAATTTTCAGGTAGATAAATCCGAAAAAGAAGTCATCATAACCGTTGATTATACCTTGAATGATGTATCAAGTTCTTATGTGGTGCGTTATACGGTTTCGGCAACGGGAACCGTCAAAGTACAAGCGTCTTGGAAAGCAGGCAAAAAAGGTTTGCCGGAAATGCCGCGTTTCGGTATGCAAATGCGGCTTTCTCCTGAATTTGAAACTTTTACTTATTATGGCAGAGGCCCTTGGGAAAACTATTCCGACCGGAAGACTTCCAGTTTTATGGGTATTTACAAAAGTACGGTTAGCGAGCAAAGTTTCGATTATATCCGTCCGCAGGAAAACGGCAATCACACCGACGTCCGTTGGCTGACACTGACAAACAAAGACGGCTTTGGGCTTAAAATCAAAGGACTTCAACCATTGAGTGTAAAAGCGGCTCACAATCCGGCAGAAGATTTGGATTTTGGTACACCCAAGAAAAATACGCATCCGAGCGATGTTACGCCGCGAAAAGACATCTATTTGAATGTGGATTATTTGCAAAGGGGACTTGGCGGGGATGACAGCTGGGGTCGTTTGCCGCATGAACCTTATCGCTTGCCGGGCGATGCGTATGCTTATGAATATGAAATCAGCGTGGCAAAGTAAAATTGTTTGCGGCGAAAGTAAATGTACATGAAAATGGGCTGTCTCGACAATGAAATGTCCTAATTTTGTACAACGAAATATTGTTAATCTGTAAAACAAAAAAGCGGTAATTTGTAAAACAAAAGTTTGTCGATTTGTAAAATAAATTGTACTTTTACAGGAAATTTAATTGATATGCAATATATTAACCGAAAGGGCAGTTTATTCTTATTTAGAGATTGATGCTATCGTACAAAAACGCAATGGCGACTGGGCTGCATTTGAAGTAAAACTTGGCACAGGTCAAATTGAAGATGCCGCAAAAAATCTGTTGCATTTTAATTCAATAATTGACACAACAAAAACAAATCCGCCGAAATCGCTAAATATCATCACAGGAACAGGAATGAGTTATCGCCGCAACGATGGAATAAATGTGATTTCGCTTGCTGCACTTGGAAGATAAAAAATACTAATAGATAACTTAAGGTTGAAAATAAGGTTGTTGAACAAGGGAAATGAACGTTTTTTTGTTAAGCCTATCGCGGAGCGATTATATTATTGTAGAGATGAATTATAATGCAACCTCTCCGAGGTTGCATTATAATTATGAAACCGCTCGCGGTTTTGGGTAAACAGGAAATCATCCTGTTTCTACAATAATGAAATCGCTCCGCGATAACTGTTATTTACTACTCGTACTCGCGGTGTCCTCTTTCCGGAGTTTCGCCGCTTTGCGCAAAGCCTTTTTCCACTTCCACTTCGATGATTTCTATTGCCGGAGCCACATAGGTTTCCGGAGCTTTCACGACTGTTTGCCGTGCCGATTCTTTTTTTTGTTCCATTTTTGAATAATTTTAATTGTTTAGTTATTTAGTTCACTATCACTTTCCTGCTTACCGTACCGTTTTCGGTTTCTACCTTTACGATACA
>BNXY01000046.1 GCA_025999935.1 Bacteroidia bacterium
TAAATCAATGAATTTTATGAGAAGTGCTATCGGAATGTGTGCTAAAAATGAACATAAATACATTCAAGAATGTATATGTTTTAATTATCTTCAAGGCTGGGATAAGATTATTATATGTCTTCACAATGTCCCGAATGAACCGGAACCGGACTTAACCGGAGAAATGATTTACAAACTTCCCGATGAAGTTTTAAAAAAAGTTGAACTGCTTAATGTAGAGGAAGAACCCGGCTGGGGGTATCAACATAAAGGTTATCATTTAATGCTTCAACGAGCAATGGATTATGATTGGTTCGCTTTATTTGACGTAGATGAATATTTATACGACAGTCAAAAAAGACCTATTAATGATATATTGGCTACTATCTCAGACGATGTCGGGCAAGTTCTTGTCCCTTGGTTAGAATTTGGTCATAATAATCGTGTTTTATCTGCGACACCACAAGAGACACGGTTATCTGCTTTTACAAAAACTGCAGGCATAGACCCACGCGCTACTTATAAGGCTATTATACGACCTCGTAATGTTATACAAAAGCCTGATAACCCTCATTATTGGTATCATACTCATCAGATGGCTACAAGAGGCAGACATATAGATTTGTTTAACCATGACCTAATTCCACCAGATTTTGACTTTGATAGTGAAGATGTATATGGACGTGTTTATTTTTCACGTCAAGATTTTACTGTTTTCGATTCATGTCTTGTACATTATTACACAGGCAGTATGGAAGATTGGGTAATTAGAACAAAACGTACTGCATTAACCAGTGCAGCAAGTCTGCCTCGCACTTTTCAATCATTTTTTGATATGAAATATAATAAAGAAGACTATAGAATGTCTATCTATACTAATGAATTAAGGGAATTATTATCCAAATGTAAACAATGAAAAGAATTAATAACAGGTGAAAAAATAAAAAAGAGGCTGCCGGAAATATTATTCCGATAGCCTCTTTTTTGTCTTAGCGTTTTTACTTCAATTCCTTGATTTTGATATTCCGGAACCAGCAGTCATAGCCATGATCTTGCAGGCCAATGTAACCTTCTTTGGCTATTCCATTCACAAATTCAGGCCAATCCTTAAATTTGCTTTTCTTCAACAACTCTTCCCATTGAGGCGACCAAAGTTCGTATTGGCAAACCAATTCTCCGTTTTGTACATGAGTTACCTTACCGTGGTCAACCGTGATTACGATGTTGTTCCACTCTCCTGCCGGTTTAGCGTTGGAGGGTAATGCCGGAAGCATGTCGTAAAGAGAACCCGACAAGTGGTTCGACAATCTGTTGTCGCCTGCATTCCAGTTGTCAAGCACCTGAACTTCCGGAGCGGCAATGTAAATCGGTCGTCCCGGATATTCTACAATATTATAGAAGATGCCGGAGTTACCTTCCTTTGCAATTTTCCAATCGATCGAAAGACTGAAATTTCCATATTTTTTCGGAGCATAAAGGATATCGCCTTCCGCTCCACGTCCTGGAACAGATCCTGCCTGAACTTTCATAGCTTCATCTTCAATAATCCAGTTTTTTGCCATCTCTGTTTGATTACATTGACGCCAACCGGCCATGCTTTTCCCGTCAAAGAGAAGTGTCCATCCTTCTTCCTTTTCCTTGTTCGTTAATGTGTTATTTTTTTGTGCATCTTGACAATAAATGCAAAAAAATAACAAACAAATTGAAATAATTTTTTTTGTTTTCATACTTTTATTATTTATTAATTAATAATTATTATAGTCATTTTACCTGATCAAAAATATTCTTATTCGAATATGTAGAACTTTCAACGGGAATTACCTTGATTATCACAGTGGATACCAGATTCTGCGTTGCATCTTCTCCCAAATAGACCGGCGGTATCTTGACGCCGCCAACCCCTTGCATGGCTTCGTCGCCGCCCAGATATTTTGAAGTATTCCAGACACCGTTTACAAAATAACCTTCCCTAATTGTGCCGTAGCTTATTCCGGTAAGGGATTCTTTTTTCGACCGAAAAGAGATATCGACGCCATTTCCCGAAACCAGAAATTCATCATCCGACAAACGAATAACCAAACCATAACCGGGATAAGCGTGATTGTAGTTCATGAACATTTCATAATCGCCGAAATCAATTTTGTCGCGCTTGCTTTCCTGTTGCATGAATCCTCTCATTTTACCGCTGCCTTGTTCTTTCACAATCAACGGCATTAGGTTATTCAAGACCCGATAGGCGTCTTTCAAAGGATGTTTTTCATCATACACGGAATTATCAATGGCAAAAGGAGAAAAACCAAGCGCATTGAACTCGCCAAACGTATAAAATGCTTTTGCCGGACCGCTCCATTTTTCGCCGCGCCAAAGGGCGACCGCTTCCGGAACGAATATCGGATTACCGTTTCTGTCAAATTCTTTCAATTTGGAACCGTAATCATCATTGTAATTATCCGGCGCAATAAAATCCACGGAAGGAGCTGCAAACTGATAAACATCCAACATCCGGGCGTTGGGACCTCCGCTGGGATAATTGCCGGGAACAGGATCTTTGGGGTAAATAGTCCAAGCATTGACAAACAATGGTATCGGATAGGCTTTCTTGCCTGCAGCGGCTACTTGGTTGATAAACCGGGCATAATACCATCCCATGAATAATTCATCGGCAAGGTTATGACTTTCATTTCCAAATAGTTCGAGCCAATTGCCTTTGGTCTTTTTCCCATGCGCTTTCCACTGTTCAATAATTTCCGGCAAAATTTGTTTCTCGTTTTTCTGAAAGTATTTTACCAAATCCTCCGGAACTTCTTTCTTAAACAATTCTTCCGCTTGTAAGGAACGGTCACGGCTATCTCCCAGCAATCCCACTTCATTTTCAATTTGAATCATGAGAACCGTATGCTCTTCGCTATCCACTTCCTTGATGTATTTCATCATCTCCCCGAAGACTTTTGTATCCGCTTTTGCCAATTCATCCGTGAAATTGGAGAGGAAAGGCCGGTTTTCTCCATTTTTGGTTCTCATGCGGGGAAAACGCTTTGTATCCCTCATTACCCAATGGGGCGCATATCCGGAAGAACCGTTTTTCCAGCTACCGAACCAAAGAAAGACAAGTTTCAGGTCATGTTTTCTGGCTTCCTGAATAAGTCCGCCGACAATGGAAAAATCATATTGCCCTTCTTCCGGCTCCACTTGCTCCCAGGCAACAGGGAGCAATACCGTATTTAGGTTGAGTTTTTTCAGGGTTTCCCATTTGGGAGCCATGCTTTCCAGCGTGGAAGCGCTGGAATTCATGACTTCTCCGGCCAACATCATGAGCGGTTTGCCGTCTGCTATCAGTTGCACAACTCCCTGATTATTGCGTTTTAGATAGGGGATTTCTTTTGCCGGTAATGTACTTGCAAAAATAAGTAAGGGCAGGATTAGGAATAATCGTTTTCTATTCATATTGCCAATTAAAAATTACTCAACTTAATGGATTTTCCCGGTTTAACATTGATTGTTTCCACTTTTTCCTTATATCTTACCGGAACGGATTCTTCGCCATTGATATTCTTTATTTCGGCAGAAACCAATTTTCCGTCTTTCCATTCGATGCTGACTTCATAACCTCCTCGCGCCCGAAGACCTGTAACGGAGCCAACCGGCCACGTTTCGGCCAGCCCCGGAAGAAGTACGATTTCTCCGGCATGGCTTTGCAGCAAAGATTCGGCAATACCGGCAGTATATCCGAATGTAGCATCAATCTGGTTGTTGCGTCCGTCCCGGTGCAAGTTATTTGCGACTCCTTTGGCGCCTGCGGTAATCAGCGGAGCGGTTTTGTCGCCCCGTTCAAGACGCGACCACATGCAAATATCCCACGAAGCGGGGAAACCGCCGCCTATACGCCTTTCATCCATCCAATGCTTGGTAGCTTCGACAAACGGAGCATCGTTTTCACGACGGAGTTGAATAGATTTCCCTGGAAAAAACGGAAAATTCGCCGAAAAATTATGTCCGCCCGGACCGTTTTCAAAGTCTTCTACCCATTCCTGCAAATTACCTGAACTGTTTACCTTATAAGGAGGAAGTTTTTCCAAAGCATCCTGCCACTGAGCGCGTAAATCGGCATCTACTCCTAAAATTTCGCTGAACTGAATGGCATAAGGGAATAATTCGCGCATGATACCGACATCCATGGTCGGAGCAGGCGAAACGTAACCGGTTTTCTTTACCTTGCCGTCCATATATTGGAAGCCATGTTCGGGCGACATGGAGAAAGGAGTAACCAAATATCCGAGTCTGGGATGTTCCACCAAAAGATTGAGCAAAAATTCGGCTGAACCTTTCACAACCGGATAATATTTTTTCAAAAATTCGATATCGTGGTTATAGTTGTAATGTTCGCAAATATGCAATGTCAGCCAAGCGCCGCCCACCGGCCACATTCCGAAGCGAGAAGCATCGACCGGAGCGGATCCGCGCCAAAGGTCGGTATTGTGATGAGTTACCCAGCCTTTATCTATGCCATAGTAAACTTTTGCCGTTTTATGTCCGGTTTCCGATAAATCCTGAACCATGTCGAACAACGGTTGCGCACATTCGGCAAGGTTTGTTACTTCGGCAGGCCAGTAATTCATCTGAATATTGATGTTTATCGTATATTTACTACCCCAGGGAGGGAGCAAATCCTGATCCCAGATACCTTGCAGGTTCGCTGTTTGTCCTCCCGCACGGCTGCTTGACGCCAATGCGTAACGACCGAATTGGAAAACAAGTCCTTCGAGATTAATATCTTTACCTCCGTTTTTAAGATCGGCAATCCGTTCATTTACCGGTTTTGCTTTAATTTCCGGATTATCCGTCAAAGTAAGATGAACCCGTCCCATCAGATCGCTAAAATCGTCGATATGGGATTTCTGTAAATCTTTGTATTTTTTTTCAGCAATGGCAGCAAGTACTTTGCCTGTTCTTTCGGCAGGATCGGCGCTAATATCATTGTATTTAACATAACTTGTAGCCGCCGACAGGACAAAAGTAACCGCATCCGCTCCGCTGATTTTGATTTTTTCGTCGGAGACATCTGCTGTTCCCCCCTCAGTTGTTGCTTTCAATACTGTTCTGAATTTCAATCCCTTATCGTTTGATTCGGCTATCAACCAATTCCAACTGTTAGCCTCGGGGTTCGGATTCTTCCATATACCGTCGATAATCAATTCTCCCTGTTCGGCTGTAATCTTATCGGTAAATGCGGTTTTCACGCCCGCCTGCATATTCAGGCTGTTCTTTTTATCGGTCGAAACACGCACTACCATTACTTTGTCTGGATAAGAAACAAAAACTTCCCGTTTGTAGGTAATGCCTCCCGATTTGTAAGTAACGGAAGCAATTCCTGTTTCCATGTCTAATTCTCTGCGGTAATCCGAAACTGCCGTCGTGTCCACATCCGGAAAATCCAGCAAGAGATCGCCCAAAGGTTGGTACGCCTGCTGAGCGGCAGGAATTCCATAGAAATTTTTGTCGATGAAATCGCCCATTTCGGCATATTTACCGGCAAAAATCTGTTCTTTAATATAAGCTAAATGAGAACCGGCATTCGGATCGTCATAATCGTGAGGTGCGCCCGACCAAAAACTGGATTCATTCAAGGCGATACGTTCCTGAGCGGTTTTACCGAAGACCATCCCGGCGATTAAACCGTTGCCGATTGGAGAAGCATCTAACCATTCTTCGGCCGGTTGATCATACCACAATACCATATCGCCTTGCAATTTGGAATTTTTGCCTGTCCGACAGGAAACCAAAACCAGGAAAAACATTGCCGTCATCACGGTTCCATAAAATGTTTTTGAAAAAAATGTTTTCATACCAAGTATTATTATTTTAAGTAAATTGTTTGTGTTAATTTAATATCCGACGAGGATGCGCCAATCATAAATTCAAATTCTCCCGGTTCTACAATCCTCTTCATATCCTGATTGATCAGCCAGAGATGTTCTTCCGGAAGAATAGTCATTGTTACCGTTTTCGTTTCGCCGGCTTTCAGAAATACCTGAGAAAATCCTTTCAAGGCTTTTACCGGCGTACTCACGCTGGCAATCTTGTCCCGAACATACAACTGTACGGTTTCGATTCCATCAACTGCGCTTGTATTTTTCACATCAACTGTAACCGTAATCACATCTTTAACAGTCGGTTCAGCCGGATTTACAGTCAAACCGCTTAATTCAAAAGTAGAATAACTTAAGCCATGCCCGAAAGCATACAACGGTTCGCCGTTTCCATCCGTATAATTTCTCGACGATGATGGCTTTTTTGAATAATAAACCGGCAATTGGCCTTGGTATTTCGGAATACTTATTGTCAGTTTTCCGGAAGGATTATAATCTCCGAAAAGCACATCGGCGATTGCTTCGCCACCGCTTTCTCCCGGGAACCAAGCTTCAAGGATAGCTGCCGACGTTTCCGCAACCGGCGTAAAAACTAAGGGACGACCGTTCAACAACACACTGGCAAAGGGTTTTCCGCCTTTGGCCGCAGCCTGTAACATCTCGATGTCCATCGGTTTCAAATTCAGGTTTTGGCGGTCTTTCCCCTCTCCTACTTCCCTGTCGGTTTCGCCCAAAACTACAACAGCCGCATCGGACGAAGCAACGGCACGGGTAATCCGGTCATAATACTCCTTATTATTTTTATATTCTACGATTCTCCATCTTAGTTCGACCGAAGCATTCTCGTCTATCTCAGCATATTCAACCCTGACAGGAATCTTTTGACCGCTTTTCAGTTCAATCCGCTCCGATTTTCCCCGACGGTTTTTTGCATCTCCCCAATTATCAATAAATAATTTATTGTTCAGATACACTTTCCCGAAATCGTCCGAAGAAATGGAAAATTCATAAATTCCATCGGCAGGAACCGAAATCGTGCCTGAATATTTTACTGAAAAATTATCGGGATTAATACCGGGAGCCGGACTAAGATTATGCCAGTATCCCTGTATTTTTTCCTCTACGGCAGTATATATCGGATGTCCCGAAAGATCGGTATTGTTGAAATATTCTACATAAACGCCTTTCTGTTCCGGTTTTACCGTATTGGATAGCCATTCGGAAGAAACCGTTGCGTACTGGTTGGAAATTCCGGTTTGGATTAAATTTATCTGTATATTATCTCCATATTTCTTTTTTAATGCTTCGTAAACGGTAATTCCTTTTGCTTCTCTCGGTCCGTATCCACCTATTGAAGAAGTATTTGCAAGATTTCCTATCAAAGCTAACTTTTTAATATTTTTGCTCAACGGAAGGACATTGTTTTCGTTCTTCAACAGGATAATCGACTTGCGACCCGCTTCCAAAGCGAGTTCCTGATGTTTTTCGCTATGAAAAACATTCGCGATAAGCGATTCGTCGGTATAAGGATTTTCAAAAAGCCCCAATTCAAATTTCAGCCTCAAAACGGCCGAAACAGCCCGGTCAAGTTTGTCCTTGGGAATTGAGCCGTCCTTAGCTGCTTCAACTACTGCTGTTTGGAATACCTCGTGGTCAAAATCGTAAAACTGCATATCAAGTCCCGCATTGATGGCCTGAGTTACAGCCTCTTTCGGATCGGCCGCCGTATAATGCGGTGCAACCAAGCGGCGAATAGCGCCCAAATCGGTTACCACCATTCCCTCAAACCCCCATTCTTTCCTCAGTAAATCCGTCAAAAGCCAAGAACTTGAAATACAGGGGATTCCGTCTATATCGTGGTAAGCTGCCATAATTCCACGCGCTTTTCCCTCTGTTACAGCCTTTTCAAAAACATACAGGTGAGTAGAGCGAGCTTCTCTTTCCCCGATAAATACAGGAGCCGTATTGCTTCCGTTTTCCGGAATACCGTGAATACCGAAATGTTTCGGTTCTGCGGCAACGGCGTCATTGTCTTTCAAGTCGGCGCCCTGCATACCTTTTACCATATTGACGGCTATTCTCGAATTGAGATAAACATCTTCGCCGTAGGTTTCTTCGGTTCTTCCCCAACGCGGTTCGCGAGCCAAATCAAGATTGGGACAAAGCATAAAATGCACGCCGTGAGCGCGGGTTTCCGTAGCGATTACCCTTCCTATATTATATATCAGCGTAGTATCCCAAGAACTTGCACTTCCAATCGGAACCGGAAAATTGGTTGAACCGACCCCGCAATAGCCATGCAGCCCTTCTTCGATAAATAAAATAGGAATACCCAAGCGGCTGTTTTCCACCGCTCGCCGTTGAATCTCGTTCGACAAAGCGGCTGTTTTCGGGTAAAAATCATGAATGGAACCGATGCACATCGAATCAATAAAGTGGACAAACCGTTCTTCATTGAAATTTTCAGCATCGCTCAAGATGTCATTCGCCGACAACATGTCCAATTGAGCGGCTTTTTCTTCCAGCGTCATTCTGGACAACAAATCCTTAACTCTTTTTTCAATCGGCAAGGAAGCGTTTTTGTATGGCGGTTCGGATGAATGACACGATACTAAAAACAAGCCGGTCAACAAAGATAGCAACTTCAATAAATTTTTGTTTTTCATGTTAATCTAATATTATATGAGTTTATGAAATTTTTAATGACGCAAAGTTAATTTTTTTACATAATAAATACCTTAAAAAACCGCTTAACAAAAAATAAAATAAAATTAAGTCAAATATTAATTGTTTTATTAAGGATACATATTTAAATTTGTACATCTAAAAAAAAAATATTATTTAATTCATGAAAACACGTCTTTTATTTTTAATTTTCTTTTCGACAATTTGCTTTGTCGCAGTATCTCAGAACAAACATTCCAAAACTACCCTGTATCCAAGCTATAAAGGCTTGATTATGGCTGGTTATCAGGGATGGTTTTCTCCGTCTTCCGATGGCGTTATGTATAAAGATGAGAAAAAAGTTCATCTTGACATGTGGCCTGATGTCAGCGAATATGAAAAAACATACCCTACCGGCTTGAAACATGCCGACGGTTCGGTAGCCCGTTTTTTCAGTTCCGCCGATAAGAGTACAGTTGATCTTCATTTTAAATGGATGAAAGAATACGGATTGGACGGCGTTTTCATGCAGCGTTTTTTTGGCGATGCACAAGCGCGTTCACGCAATGGTTATAAAAATACCGTATTGAAAAATGCTTTTGAGGCAGCGTCCAAATACCAGCGGGCAATAGCCGTAATGTACGACTTATCCGGATTAAGCCGAACCGGACAAGATTGTTCAAGTTTAATTGAAGATTGGAAATATTTGGTCGATTCGCTGCAAGTTACCAATCAGAAAGGAGCGCAGACCTACTTGTTCTTCAACGGAAAACCCATTGTTACTATCTGGGGAATCGGATTTCCCGACCGTCCGTACAATATCCGCGATATCGGTATCGAACGATTCATTGATTTTCTGAAAAACGATCCGGTTTACGGCGGTTGCAGCGTGATGTTGGGTGTTCCCACATTCTGGCGTGATCTGAATTCCGACTGTCTCAACGATCCGTATTTGCATACGATTATTCGTAGCGCCGATTTGGTAATGCCTTGGACGGTACAGCGTTTTTCTCCGCTTCTGCACAGCGATCTCGACCGTTACCGCGATTTGATAATAGCCGATATGGAATGGTGCAAGGCAAATCATGTCGCTTACGTACCTTGTGTTACTCCCGGTTTCAGCTGGCACAACCTCAGCAGAGACCAATTTCCGGACGACATCAAGCCGGTAGCCTCCATTCCGCGCCAGCAAGGACGTTTTTACTGGCTTCAACTGGCGGCAGCCATCAACTCGGGCGCCGGTATGGTTTATGTCGCCATGTTTGACGAAGTCAATGAAGGTACGGCGATTTTCAAGGTTACAGACAATCCTCCGGCCAGTGATATTGCCAAATTTGCCGATATGGAGGGAATGCCTTCCGACCATTATTTATGGCTTACCGGAGAGGCTTCCAAGGCTTTGAAAAATAACAAACCTTTAAGTCTAAAAATTCCTCAAAGAGAAGTTAAAAAATAAACAATAATGTATCAAAAATAATAGAATTTCTAAAAAACAATTTAATTTCAATAGCTTTATGAAACAGATAATTTTTCTTCTACTTTTATTTTCCACTGCCGTATTCGGACAAGATAACCCTTTCATCAAACACATGTACACAGCCGACCCGTCGGCGCATGTCTGGGCGGATGGAAGGTTGTATGTTTATGCTTCGCACGACATTGATCCTCCGCGCGGTTGCGACCTGATGGACGAATATCATGTTTTTTCGACCGACGACATGGTAAACTGGACCGACCACGGCGAAATCCTGCGCGCAAGTCAGGTTCCCTGGGGCAAACCCCTTAGAAACGACGCCAAATTTATGTGGGCGCCCGATTGTGCTTATAAAAACGGTAAATATTATTTTTATTTTCCACATCCAAGCGAAGATCCCTGGGGTAAAAACTGGAAAATCGGAGTTGCCGTAAGCGACAAACCTGCTTCAGGATTCAAAGTACTTGACCATCCAATGCTCGGACTTCCTGAAAGCGGAGAGATCGATCCTTGCGTATTTGTGGATACCAACGGAAAAGCCTACTTCTATTACGGAGGCGGTGGCAAATGCTTCGGCGCCAGAATGAAAGACAATATGTACGAAATCGACGGAGAACTCACTCCAATGGAAGGTCTGGTGGATTTCCACGAAGCGACTTGGGTTCACAAAAGAAACGGTATTTATTACCTTTCTTACTCTGACAATCACGACGAAGGTAATGATAAGGAAGGAGTAAAAGGAGATAACAGAATGAGATACGCTACCAGCAAAAGTCCTCTCGGCCCTTGGGAATACAAGGGAATTTACATGGATCCAACCGACAGCTATACCAACCACGGCTCTATTGTGGAATACAAAGGTCAATGGTATTCTTTCTACCATAACAGCGAACTTTCAAAGAAAAATGGTAAATTCAACGACTGGACACGTTCAATCTGCGTTGACAAACTGTATTATAATGCCGACGGCACAATCAGAAAAGTAATTCAAACCGACAACCGGTTAAAAGCAGGTACGGCTAAAATAGATATTTCGCCGACAACCCCCCAAAACGGCCGTACAGTTCATGATCCGATATATGCACGAAGTTTGATTCTGCAAATACAGGATACCCGCATAGCTTTTCTTTCCTTCGATTTAGGTGGATATACCAATCCTGCACTGCTCAACAAACTAAAAAATGATTATGATTTGGACGAATTGTATTTCTGCCCTTCACATACCCATTCGGGAGCGACAGACCGGAATACGATCGAAGAAAAACTGACAAGCATCATCAAAGAAGCTTCCGACAATATGTTTGAAGCTAAAATATCGGGCGGAAATCGTCCTACTCCGCAATTGACGTTCAACCGGCTGGTTATCCGCGACGACGGCCATGCCCGCGAAGCTTGGTACGCCGATCCGGAAGAACATTTCCGCTATCTGAATAAAGAACGTATTCCGTTCGGGCCTGTGGATCCGTCTGTCGGCGTCATCCGCATCGACGATGCGAAGGGCGACCCCCGCGCGATGATTATGAATTTTGCTTGCCATCCGGATGCGTTGGTAGATGTACGTTCCGTTGTTTCGGCAGATTTCGTAGGTTATGCCACAAAATATGTCGAAAATGCTTTCGATAACAAAGTTAATTGTCTGTTTGTGCAAGGCGGAGCCGGTAATCAATGCTCGCTCTTCAAAACCCCGACAGATGGCTCCGAACCGGAAAAATTCTTCGATATGGTGGGTCGTATGGGTAAATTGCTCGGTATAGAAGCTGTTGTCTTAGCAAAAGAACTTTATCCCAATCCCAACGAAAAACCAAGCATCCTGTTGAAAACCGATTCTTTGGATTTGGCCAGCCGTTTTGAGAAAGATGTAGCAAGAATCCATTTTTCAACGATTCTGATCAACGATAAATATGCGATTGCCACTTTCCCCGGCGAACCTTTCATTAAATTCCAACTCGACTGGAAACAGGAAATGGGACCTTACGCAGTACCTTTCTTCTTTGGTTATACATGGAACGGCGGTCAATGGCCGACTTATGTACCCGACGTTCGCTCAGCCGCTTTGGGCGGATATGGAGCCGATTGGGGACCTGTCCGCGCTCCGGGCGGAGGCGAAGCGGTTATGACAAAGCATTTGAACAACTATTATGTAATCAAAGGTCTTATGCGCTCAACACAGGGACCCGGCGACCACCGTCTCGACGACGGAACGGTTATCTGGAAACCCGATTGGCAGAAATAATCAATTAAATATTTATGAATAGATTAATTTTATTATCAATTCTTATTTTTATTGGCATCCATGCAGGCGCTCAAACCAAGGTCGCCTGCATCGGTGCAAGTATTACGGAAGGCGCACTGATTAAAAACCCCAAGGAAAATTCCTATCCCGGACAGTTGCAATCCCTTCTTGGTCCCGCTTACAAAGTGGAAAACTTCGGCGTTTCAAGTTCGACAATGCTCAAAAAAGGGAACTTCCCCTATTGGAAAACCGAGGCTTATCAAAAAGCCCTTAAAAGCGCTCCCAATATTGTTTTCATTGATTTGGGCGGAAATGACGCCAAAGCGGTTAACCGTCCGTTTTACGAAGAATTGGAGAATGATTGCCGCGAAATGATACGCAGTTTCAAAAATCTGCCGTCCAAACCACGTGTAATCGTTGTTTTGCCTACTGCATTTTTCGTGAAAGACAAAAACGGCATTTACGATCCCGTATGCCGGAAAGAAGTAACTCCGCTTCTGCAAAAAGCTGCGTATGAGGAAAATATAGAAACAATAGACATGCACCCGCTATTCATCGATCGTTCCGACCTTATTCCAGATGGTATCCATCCCAACCGGAAAGGTTCCGAAATCATGGCAAAACGGCTGTTTCAGCAAATTAATTTCACGGTGGATGAAGGATTTGATATTTTCAAAACGCTTACTCAGGCTAAAATTGATTATAAAATAAGCAGTTTTTCCGGATTCAAATGTGCAACATTCAGTCTGAACGGAAAAGAATGTAAAGTGGTTAAACCCAAAAAAGTAGCGGCGAACCATCCTTGGATATGGCATACCCGTTTTTTCGGACACGAACCGCAAACCGACATTGCATTACTTGAACGTGGCTATCATCTGGTTTACAACGACCAAGCCGAGCGAATGGGTAATAAACAAAATATCACAGAATGGAACGCTTTTTATAAACTGCTGCACGATGGCGGTCTGAATCAGCGCGTTGTACTCGAAGGTATGAGTCGAGGCGGAGTTTATGTATTCAATTGGGCTGCAGCTAATCCCGACAAAGTAGCGGCTGTTTATGTGGATAATCCGTTGCTTGATGTAAAAGCCATGTATTTTGGCCCCGACGGGAAAGAAAAGCCGGAAAATGAAATTACAAAAGGCATTAAAGATAACTGGGGGATTGACCGGAACCAAATAAAAAATTTCAAGGAAAGTCCCATTGATAAAATTGATGCCATCATAAAAGGAAAATATCCGATCCTGATATTGTGCGCCGAATTGGACGAAGCAGCCGTAAATTCCCAAAATGCTTTCCCTTTTGAAAAGAAAATCAAGGAAAAAGGAGGAGAGATTACCGTTATTGAGAAAAAAGGCGCCCAACATCATCCTCATAGTTTTCCTAATCCTACCTATATTGTTGACTTCATCGAAAAAGCAGTCAACAAGGATGCCGTTTTGTCCGTTAAAAAATACGATTCATACAAAGGCTTGGTTATGGCCGGTTATCAGGGCTGGTTCAGCTGTCCCGACGACGGCTCCGACCGGGGCTGGTATCACTATTGCGGAAGAGACGGTTTGTTCCAACCCGGAATTTGCACAATCGACATGTGGCCGGACGTTTCGGAATATCCGAAAACATACAAAACCGCATTTTCATTTGCCGACGGAAGCCCCGCTTACGTGATGAGCGAATACGACGAATCGACGGTACAAACCCATTTCCGCTGGATGCGGGAATATGGCGTTGACGGCGTGTTTGTACAACGTTTTGTTTCCGAAATCAAACGTCCCAAAAGCTACAATCAATTGAACAAGGTTTGGGAATCGGCTATCTATGCGGCAGACGCCAACAACCGCGCCATCAGCGTCATGTACGACCTCAGCGGTATGGTTCCGGGAGATGAACAATTGGTAATCAAAGACATAGATGCTATTTCGGCTAAATACGACATCAAAGAACGAAAAAATAATTCTTCCTATCTCCACCACAACGGCAAACCCTTAGTAGCAGTCTGGGGAGTCGGTTTCGACGACCGCCGCCGGTATGGTTTCAAGGAAGCGGAAATCATTATCGACGCGCTTATCCAACGGGGATTCAGCGTCCTAATCGGCGTTCCGACCTATTGGCGCGAGTTTGGCAACGACACGATGAAAGATCCCGAACTACATCGCCTCGTGAAAAAATGCGACATCGTTATGCCTTGGTTTGTAGGTCGTTATAATGAAGAAGGTTTTCCTCCTTTTGAAAAATTGGTAAAAGACGATATTGCCTGGTGCAAGAAAAACAAACTTGATTATGCGCCGTTGGCTTTTCCCGGCTTTTCGTGGGTAAACATGAATAAAAATTCCCGTCCGATTCCTCGCAATCGCGGCAGTTTTTATTGGAAGCAACTATCGAGCCATATAGCCAATGGAGCTGAAATGATCTATTTAGCCATGTTTGACGAAATTGACGAAGGAACCGCTATTTTCAAATGCGCAACCAAAGTCCCCGTCGGCGAAAGCTATTTCCTGCCTCTCGATGCGGATTTAGGAAATGATTATTACCTTTTTCTGGCAGGCTCAGCCGGTAAAATATTGAAAAAGGAAAAGCCGCTGACAACAACAATTCCAAAAAGATAACGTTTTTAATAATTAAAAATATAATATCATGAATTTACAATTTCAAAAAAATCTAAACAAAACGGGGAAAATATTTCTGATTTCCCTGTCTTTAATCCTTTTCACCGGATTTTCAAGCTACGCGCAATCATTTACCGGAGAAAAAACATCCTGGCACGGTTTCGACCGTTATGATTTCGTTATCAATGAAAAAACGCTGCAAATCAAGCCGATAAAAGCGACACAGCGCGAAGGTAACGGCGTGGCTGCACCCGAAAAAGGCACACGGCGCTGTATCGTAGTTGTGCCGAAACAAGCGGCAGAAGGAAATCCCTGGTCGTGGCGAGGCTGCTACTGGGATCATCAACCACAGTCCGAAGTCGAACTTCTCAAGCGTGGATTTCATATCGCCTACATTACTACCGATCCCGATGAAACTTGGGACGTTTGGTACAAATTTCTGACCGAAGAACACGGACTTTCGCCCCGTCCGGCTTTCATCGGCATGAGCCGCGGAGGCGCCAATTCCTTTACTTGGGGAACAAGACATCCCGACAAGGTTTCGGCTATTTGCGCCGACAATCCGGGACTTTCTCAGAAAAGCCTGATGAGCATGGATTCACTCGCGGTATATGATGTCCCCATTCTGAATGTCTGCGGAAGCATTGACCCGATTCTGAACAATACCTACGCAATACAAGGCATTTATCACGGAAACGGAGGCCGTATGTCGGTTCTGATTAAGGACGGACCGGCTCACCATCCTCACAGCCTGCAAAATCCCAATGTCATTGCCGATTTTATCGAACAAAGTTTCAAGGAAAAACAAGCGGAAACACCGGCTTTTGCACCCGAACGGTACAAACGAACCAATTTTTACGGTACGAAACCAAGCTATCAATATGCACCGGCGGAAAAAGTATGGATTACTACATGGGGGCCTTATTTTACAGGAAGTTATAACAAATACGCTTTCTCGCTGCAAGGAGTGGAAGGCTCCATTACGGTCATTACTCCCAAACAAGCAGCTCAAGGCAAGCCGTGGATTTTCCGTTGCGACCAGCCGGACGGCCATTCGGCGGTTGATTTGGAACTTCTGTCGCGGGGATTCCATATTGTTGTAGCGCCTGTATCCTACAATGCCGACGGACCCTTACTCAACCATTGGAATATCGTTTATAAATATTTGACGGAAAAAGGTTTTTCCCCGAAACCGGTAATGGCCGGAAGAGGAGCTGCAACCGGCGAAGTCTATACCTGGGCGATTGAAAATCCGGATAAAGTTTCGGGAATTTACGGAGAAAATCCCATTCTGCGGTCATCGCTTGCAAAAATTCAACCCATAGATAATCTTAAACCGTTGGCTACGGCTAAAGTTCCCATTTTACATGCGAGCGGAAGCCTCGATCCCAACCTGAAAAGCCAGACAGACGAGCTTAAGAAGCGTTATTCGGGTAAAATGACTGTTATTTCGGATGCAGGAAGAGCGCATTATCCGATAGAATCGAATGATCCGCAAAAAATTGCGGGATTGATTGAAAATATGGTAAAATAAATCATTATAAAATGAAAAAAATATTCTCTATTATTGTACTTGCGGTTTTGTCCGCAAACTTCTGTATTGCACAGAACAACCCTTTTATCAGAGACTTATACACAGCCGACCCTTCGGCTCATGTTTGGGCTGACGGACGATTGTACGTTTATCCGTCTCACGATGTTGACCCGCCGCGCGGTTGCGACCTGATGGATCGTTACCATGTTTATTCAACCGACGACATGGTAAACTGGACCGATCACGGCGAAATCCTCAACTCTTCGCAAGTGCCTTGGGGACGCAAAGAAGGCGGTTTTATGTGGGCGCCCGACTGTGCCTACAAAAACGGTACGTATTATTTCTATTTTCCCCATCCGAGCGGAACCGACTGGAACAATACATGGAAAATCGGAGTCGCTACCAGCAAAAGCCCGGTCAGAGATTTTAAGGTTCAAGGTTATTTTGCCGATATAGATTCGTTTGCCATGATCGACCCCTGCGTTTTTGTCGATACCGACGGACAGGCTTATTTCTATTATGGCGGCGGTTCGAAATGCAAAGGTGGAAAACTGAAAGACAATATGGTTGAATTAGACGGTAAATTGCAGGATATGACAGGTTTGGACGATTTCCATGAAGCCGCTTGGGTATTCAAGCGCAATGGCGTTTATTACCTGATGTATGCCGATAATTTCCGGGGACATAACCGCTTGCAATACGCCGTCAGTGACAAACCGCTTGGTCCCTGGACATCGAAAGGAGTAATTTTAGATCCTGTAAGTTCGGACACAAGTCATGGTTCTATCGTGGAATACAAGGGACAATGGTACTTTTTCTACCATACTTGCGATATTTCGGGACAGGGAAATCTTCGTTCGATATGCTACGATAAACTCTATTTCAATCCCGACGGAACGATTCAAAAAGTAAAACAAACTCAGAATCTACAGGCAAGCCTCCGGAAAACGCCGATTTCCGCTAATTGGTCGGATCGTGCGGTTTTCAACGGAGCAAATGGAAGCAAACCCACAGGTAAAAATGTACTTTGGTACCGTCAATCGGCAAAAGTATGGGAAGAAGCCCTTCCGATTGCCAATGGCCGCTTGGGTGCAATGGTATTCGGCGGTGTTGCCGACGAACGCATTCAATTGAACGAAAATACGCTCTGGGATGGCCGTCCGCTTGATCCCAACAATCCGGAAGGATTGAAAGCGCTGCCGGAAGTGCAACGCCTTTTATTCGAGAATAAAAATAACGAAGCCGTAAAATTAGCCGCACAAACGATGATGGGAAACCCAAGCGGAGTAAAATCCTATCAATCGCTGGGTGAATTATGGTTTGATACGCCCGAAAAATCGGCCGGTAACTATGTTCGCAGCCTCGACCTGTCAACCGGAATAACTACGGTCAAATATTCTTCAAACGGCGTAAACTATACCCGCGAATATTTTGCTTCGGCGCCGGAAAACGTAATTGTTGTCCGCATTACAGCCGATAAAAAGCAGAAAATAAATCTCTCGCTGACCTTGCGCCGTGAACGCGACGCTCGCGCTCAACTTGTTCCTTCCGATCCCAATTCCCTGCTACTGAGTGGAAGAATTTCACAGGGAAATCGGGGAAGACAGCAAGCGCAAACCGGTGACGATCAGTGGAAAGGCCTTGATTTTGCAGCACAGGTAAAAGCAGTTACCGAAAACGGCAGCGTAAAAGTCAGCAGTGAACCGTTTTCTCACACCAACTTGTTGACGGTGAAAGATGCAGACGCGCTTACCCTCTATATTACCGGAGCAACCGATTATCCCGGCATGGAAAATCTGGCGAAAGGCATTGTTGAATTTTCAGGCGATCCGAAGAAAAAATGCGAAGAAACGATTGCCAAGACGATTGCCAAGTCTTACGAATCACTGAAATCAGCGCATATTGCCGACCATCAAAAATATTTCAACCGGGTATCGTTATCGCTCAACCAAGGAACCGTTTCGGCTGATATTGAGGCGCTTCCTACCGACGAAAGGCTTGCATTGGCGCGTAAAACGGGCAATCCCGACTTGGGTTTGGTAGAAACTTATTTCCAGTTCGGACGTTACCTGTTGATTGGTTCGTCACGTCCCGGCCAAATGCCTGCCAATTTGCAGGGACTTTGGGCTTGGCAGTTGAACGCTCCATGGAATGCCGATTATCACACCAACATCAATTTCCAGATGAATTATTGGCCGGTTGAAATTACCAATCTTTCGGAACTTCATACCCCGCTTTTCGACTTGACCGACGTATTGATTAAGCCCGGAGAAAAATCGGCAAAAACAATTTACGGCGCTCGCGGCTGGGTCGTTCATCACCTGACCGACGCTTGGGGCTTCACGGCTCCTGCCGACGGCCCTCAGGGCATCTGGCCGATGGGGTCGGCATGGCTGGCCCAGCATCCTTGGGAACATTACACCTATACCGGCGATAAAGAGTTCCTTGCTAAACGCGGCTATCCGATTATGAAAGGCGCCGCCCGGTTTATCATGGATTTCTTGGTCGAAGCGCCTGCCGGAACTGCTTACGCAGGAAAATTGGTTACTAATCCTTCGTATTCTCCGGAAAATTCGTTTGTCCTTCCCAACGGCGGACACTCGGTTTTCACTTACGGCGCAACAATGGATTTGGAAATTATTCATAATCTGCTCACAAACTGTATTGCCGCAAGCAAAGTCTTGAATACGGATAAGGATTTCCGGGCGGAATGTGAAAAAACGCTGAAACGCTTACCCGCTATCCAAATCAGCAAAACAACCGGACGAATCCTCGAATGGGCGGAAGATTACAAGGAAGTGGAACCACACCACCGGCACACCTCTCATCTTTTCGGACTTCACCCGGGAAACCAGATAACCGTAGTAGGTACGCCCGCACTTGCGGAAGCTGCCCGCAAAACACTTGTTGCACGCGGAGACGACGGCACCGGTTGGGGTCTGGCCTGGAAAATCAATATGTGGAACCGGCTTCACGACGGCGATCATGCATACACACTGCTTTCCGTCCTGCTCAGCCGCAAAACTTTGCCGAATCTGTTCGACGACCATCCGCCTTTCCAGATTGACGGAAATTTCGGGGCGACGGCGGCAATAGCCGAAATGCTCGTACAAAGTCAATTACAAACAAAAGACGGCAGTTTTGAAATCCAATTGCTCCCGTCATTGCCTGCGGCTTTTGCATCGGGTTCGGTCAAAGGATTACGCGCCAGAGGAGGATATGAAGTCAACATCGACTGGAAAGATGGAAAATTGATTTCTGCTGAAATCAAGAATATCAACGGGAAAAAATCGGTTCCTGTCCGGTACAGAAATTCGGTGAAAACATTTTCCGTTAATATTGGAGAATCCGTTACGATTCCTGTCGGCAAGTTTTAATTTCTAATTCACTTTTTTTAGGTAGTTTATTTGTATAATGATCATAAGGAGGGTAATATCTATTTTGATTTTCCCTCCTTTATGTACATTAATAAATTTAAAGTTTTTTGTATTTTTTTAAATATATTGAAAGAATATGCAAACAAAAAAACTCATATTTATTTTTTTCATTATTACACTAAGTCATAGTAGTTGCCATAACAATAAACCTGTGACCGAATCAACATTTACGGGAACCGCAATAACGATTAATTCTCCTTCAAAAATTAAAATTGAAGATTTTATTGTTGATTATGATACAATACGATTGGAAGTTTTAGATAATTCAGTTTTAGATAATATCTCTTTATTGCATATTATGAATGATAAGTTTTTCATTTTAGATAAAAGACATACATCCATATATATCTTTTCCAAAGATGGAAAATTTTTGTCGAAAATTAATGATCAGGGGAACGGCCCAAATGAATATGTCAATATTAGTAGTTTTGAACTTGATTTCCGGAATAATTGCATTATTCTGTCCGATAGTTTCTCCCGCAGGATTTTTATTTATGATGAAAGTGGAAATCAACAGAAAGTGATTCATCTGGAATTTCAACCGGCAACAATAGTCACTCAGAATGAGGTATTTCTCAATTTTTATTCCGGAATAAAAAATTTATATGATGATCCGGATATGGAAAACTACAATTTGCACAGGCTTGATTCACTGGGAAATTTTATTTCATCAGCCATTTTCAATGAAACAGACCGGCGAATAAATATCGCTTCAACAACAAGCATCTGTTATAAACAGGATGGAACCCTGTTATATCAACCTGTATTGGGAGATACGATTTATCAGGTAACCGGACAGGGTGTCAAAGCTTATTATACATTTATTTTTTCTGCTTTTAAACAATTAAATAAGAAACAAAAAAAGAATTTAGAATATCTATATGATAATAAATCGAACGATTTATTAGAGAAAGAAAAAGAAGGATATTTATTGTCGTGGGGAGAAATTCTTGATTTGGATGATTATCTTTTTTTGGGTTTTAGCGGTTGGGACAGAAAAGTGTATTTGTACTATTCAAAACAAAAATGTCAATCTATAACTGTTATTCCGGAACAGGTACAGGGGAATGAAGCATTAAAACAAATATTCATGTCCTATCCCAAAGCAACATATAATGATAAATTTTATATTTCGCCTCATTTGATGCAGTTGATGGAAATGAAAGATGATCTGCCCGAAGGAAAATTAAAGACTTTTGCCAACAATACAAATTATGATTCGAATCCGGCAATTATTTCTTTTTCAATTAAATTTCCGGATGAAGATGAATAAGGGATTTATTATTTATTTT
>BNXY01000047.1 GCA_025999935.1 Bacteroidia bacterium
AATCAACACTATATAAAAGATAAAGGCATAGATTGTCGCCCAAAATGGCGGACTGATAACAATAAGTATTTCAGCCGCATCATCGCCCCATACTTTGTCGTTATTCGCCGTATAAACGACTAACTTGTAAATTCCCGGTTGCAATCCCGTGTAAGTTACACTCCCTAAGCCATTGGTCGGAATTTCCGTCCATTGCTTGTCGAAATTTTCCAATTTATATTTGAAATACGTTTGGGTAGGATTCACATAATTTAATCCGGTAAATTCGAGGGTGATAAAATTCTCATTGTAAGCCAATTTTATTTCATTGGTACGATTGATGGGTGTTTGCAAGGTAACGGGAGAATTGAACAATTTAAAGGCAGTGAACAAAGGTTTGTTTTTACTGTCGTTATAAATGATATTTTGCGGATTAAACGAGTTGAAACCGTGAACGCCACCAAAATACATATCTCCATTGGAGGCTTTTAACGAAGAACGGTCGTAAAACTTACCACTTTGCAGTCCGTCAAATGTATTGAAATTCACAAAAGAAAATTCGTATCCGTCCGCTGTTTGACGCACTTCAATCCGGCTGATACCACTAACGGTTGATACCCACATAAAACCATCGGCATCTTCTTGTATGGCTGATATGGAATTATTGGGCAATCCGTTGGTTATATCCATCTCATAGCGTTTCTTCCGGCTTTCGTCCCAAACCCGCAAGCCTTCTTCCGTGCCGAACCACTCAAGAGAACGGCTGTCGTTGTAAACGCAATAATATTTTAGTCCCCGGTCGTGAAATTTCGGATTGGACGGTGTATCAATTTCCGGCGCCCAAACGCTGTCGAGTTTGGTATTGTAATAATAAATACCGCTTTCTCCGGCAACAGCAAATGTGTCGTCATTCCAAGGGAAGATATTATAATCAACCTTGTGAAACTTTATTTTAGGATGTTTTTTGAATAGAAATTCTATTTCACCTGTTTCGGTATTGAATTTCCCGGCGCCACCCATTACAATCGCCCAAAAATCGCCGTTTTTATCTTCATAAATCGCCCTCGCATTATTCACATTCGGGAAAGCGGATATATCCAAACCCGCCTTTTTGTAGTTGCGAACATTTTTTCCATCAATGCAGTAAAATCCGTTAAAAAAAGTGCCTACCCAGATTCTGTTTTTACTATCCTTATACAAGGACAGGCATAAATTGTTCCCTATTTGATTTTTGAATATTTTTGTCGTTTTTCCGGTTTCGGGATTTAACCGGTACAATCCATCGCCCGTTCCAACGATGATACTACCGTCTTCATCTTCTAAAAAACAACGGATTACTTCATTCGTAAGCATTACTTCGTTATCTACCACGTGATTCAGACGGAATTTTTTCATACTGGGTTGATAATATACTAATCCCTGAAAAAGTGTTCCCACCCACACGCCGGCATTATCATCCCCAAAAACGGAATGAATATCATTAAAAATAGTGCCTCCTTTGTCCGTTTTCAGTCCGGGAATTACTTCCACTTGAAAGGTTTTAGCATTGACATAACGAAGCCCGGAACGGGAAGTCCCAATCCATACATTTTCTTCCTTGTCTAAATCCAGGCAAGTAAAAAAATTGGAAAGTCCGCTAATAGTAACCACTTCCGTCCAACGGCTTTCAATGCGGTCGTAAAACGAAACCCCGTAATTATACATCAGCCACAGATTTCCCGACGAAGTAGTGTGAATATAAATACGGTCGGTTATTTCGTTTATCTTGTGTAAAAATGAAGTATCCTGTGAAACAAACTCTTTGGAAGTATAATCCCAGCAACGAACCAAACCGCTTGTATAGACAATCCAGCACAGGTTTTTGTATTGCGCCATTTCCCTTGGAACGCCATAGTCTTTCGTAAACGGATTGTTTCCTTCGGTTATTACAGTCAATTCTTTCGCTGCAATATCCTGAAAATACACCGTTTTATCTTCCGTTATAAACCAATAATTTTTGTAATCATCAATAAACACGTTAATCAGTTTTTTATTTTTTATACCTGCGCCGGCTAATACGGAGTCGATATTGTAGCTGAATTGGTTGGTATTCAAGTCAAGCAACAGCAAATAATCCCGCTCTTTCATCCAGATACGTCCTTCCGCATCATAATATTCTTTGGGAGTCTTGCCATAATCCCATTTATATTCCAACCATTTATCCTGATAAAAATATTCAAAAGTCGCCCCGTTGTATAAGTTAAGGATAGAGGCTGTTTTAATTGCCAAACGTCCGTCAGGCGTCATACTCAGGCTTCGTATTTGATTATCCGACAAACCATCGACAAAATCAATGTGCCGGAAAATGTATTGGGCGGAAGACGAGATACTTACCAACAAACAGATGATAAGCGGCAAGTAATATTTCACATTGTTTTTCATAAACGTTTATATCAGGATACAAATTTAATGAAAAACAATTACTTATAGAAGACAAATTATCCCAAATGTTATCCTGTTTTGTCTAAATCTTCCGAGCGATGGGGTTTCCTGCCCTGCTACGCCAAACATCATAGTGCCGAAAATCATTTTGTTTGGGCTTTTTACCCAATCTTTGGGCGGGGTCTCAACTATTTTTTGTTACTTTACACCCCAAATAAAATTCATTATGAAAACAAAGAAATTATCAATTAGGATTGAAAAGACGGCGAAGGCTGTCTTCGCGCTGTGCGCAGGGAGTATTTTAATGCTGTCATTAGGCTGTAGTGCCGATGAGCAGCCGGTGGAAAACATCACGCCGACATACAGCATCGGCGGCACGGTTACAACATCCGATGGCGGCGGGGCTTCCGGAGCGTCTGTTCATCTGCAAAAAGTGGCTGATGGCAGCAATCTGGGACAAACTGCCACCGATGCTGCGGGTGCATATACGTTTTCGGGCATTCCGGCGGGTGCCTACAAAATTGTTGTAATCTTTAATGGTTATGAAACGGCAACCATTGCCGACTTTCAGTTAACCGGCGATGTGAGCGGCAAAGATGCTGTGCTGCAAAAGTTTACCGTAGCCACCTACTTGATTAGCGGCACGGTAACCATTTCTGACGGCGGTGCGGCGGCAGGAGCAACCCTGCAACTGCAAACAGCAGCCGACAATGCGCTTGTGGGACAGGAAGTTACGACAGATGCCAACGGTGCTTATACGCTCACCGATGTTCCCGCAGGCACCTACACCATCATTGCTACGCTTGACGGCTACGATGCCGGAGTAGTTACCGATATTACGGTAAATAATGCAAATCTTACTTCGCAAAATATTGCTTTGCAGGCAAGTATAATAAGCGAAAATGCTATAAACATCGTTTATTCAAATAACGATGCTATTATCAGCAATCTTCCGGCGGATGGCAGCGTTACCGCAACAAAGAGCAGCGCAGATGTTACAATTGCTTCCTCTGCAACGGGAGAGGTTGAGTTCTATGTTACCGGCTCAACATCTAACGGCTCGCTCAAAATTCAGAACAATGCAGCCAATCCCAACACGCTCCGTCTGACGTTGAACAGCGCGGTAATCACCTCTGCATCGAAACTTCCGCCCATTCAGATTACGAAAAACGAAGGCATTACCATTGTCGAACTGACAGGCACTAATATTTTGTCCGACAATGCAACTAACGAAGAAAACGCCACGCTCATCAGCAAAAGCGGCTCGCTCGAATTTGAGGGCTATGGCAAACTTCGCATCAGCGGCACGGCGAAACACGCCATTGCAAGCAGCAAAAAGAGCATTACGGTACGTGGCGGCGATATAACCGTTACTTCGGCGGCATCCGATGGCTTCCACGCCGAAGTTGGATTTTTGCAATCGGGCGGCTCGCTGAATATTTCCGCTTCGGGCGATGGCATTGATGCAGGCACGGGTACGGCGGTCATCAACGGCGGCAATATCAACATTACATCCACCGCCGCGGACGTAAAAGGCATCAAAGGCGATGCCGGCGTGAACGTAAACGCAGGCAATATCACGATGCACATTGCAGGCGCACAGTCGAAAGGTATCAGCAGCAAGGCAAATGTGGCAATAGCCGGCGGAAATATCACGCTCGAAACATCAGGCGCAGCCGTACTCGAACCAATCGGCAGCGGCTTCGACCCCTCCTACTGCACCGCCATCAAAGCCGACGGCACCATCACCGTCAGCAGCGGCACCATCACCATCAACAGCCTCAAAGCAGCCAACGGCGGCAGAGGATTGTCCGCAGACGGCGATATTACAATCACCGGCGGCGAAATCAACATCGCGACAGCAGGCGACGGCGCAGTTTACACCAACGAAACAGGCGCAAAAGATTCCTATTCGGCGGCTTGCATCAAAAGCGATGCCAACATATCGCTCTTAGGCGGCACCATCACTTGCCGCAGTTCGGGCACTGCCGGCAAAGGCATTTCGGCTGACGGCACAATGACTATCGGCAAGGCGGGCGCAAGCGACGATGCACTCACTATCACGGCAAGCACCACCGGCGCGAAGTTTCTCGTTACAGGCTCAACAAGCGGCGGAGGTCGCCCCGGCGGAGGCGGACAGGATAATTCCGATTATGCCAACCCCAAAATTATCAAAAGCACGGGCAATATGATTGTCAACAGCGGCACACTTCGCCTGAACGGTACAACCGACGGCGGTGAAGGTTTGGAGAGCAAAGCCACGCTGACCATCAATGGCGGCAACATCGAAATTCGCACCGTGGACGATTGCATCAACGCCGCCACGCACATCCAAATCACCGGCGGCAACCTCTACTGCAAGGCAACCGGCAACGATGCCATCGACAGCAACGGCACCATCACCATTACCGGCGGCTCAATCATTGCACAGGGCGCAGAAGAAGGTCTCGACTGCGACAACAACACCTTCATCATCAACGGCGGAACAATTATCGGCGTTGGCTCGCAATCAATGGGCGGCGGTCCATCGTCCACCTCAACGCAAGGCTTCGTCAAGGTTACAGCGACAGCATCCACGCAACTCGGCATTAAAAATGCAGCAGGCGAATGGATTTTGCTCTATCAAGTCCCAACAGCCTCAAGCGGTGGTATGGGTGGTCCTGGCGGTATGGGCGGCGGCAACTCGCTCATAATGCTCCTTTCATCGCCCCAATTCGCGAAAGGCACGTCCTACGCATTTTATAGCGGCGGCACAATCACCGGTGGCACCACCGTGAACGGCTACAACCTTGGCGGCACCTATTCCGGCGGCACAAGTCAATCATTTACAGTGAAATAGAGGCATTATGTTACAGATTTCAAAAGAGAAGGCAATTTTGATTTTCGCGCATTCAGTTGGGTGGATTATCTTTATTGCCTCTCCGATTATCAACGATACGAATATGTTGGCGGCGATTTCGCGGCATCCGGGGTTTTTTATTGTGAGTAATCTGTTTTTGCTCGCCTATTTCTATCTGAATCTGAATCTGTTTGTCCCCTACTTTTTGTCGAAGAAGAAAATCCTCGCCTTCATCGGAATCTCGCTCGGCGGTCTGCTGCTTTATTTCGTGATTATGCGGCTTGTGCCCCAACATTTCTTCGCAGAAATGCCGCATCACCGACCGGATACACCGTTTTATCTTCCGTTATAAACCAATAATTTTTGTAATCATCAATAAACACGTTAATCAGTTTTTTATTTTTTATACCTGCGCCGGCTAATACGGAGTCGATATTGTAGCTGAATTGGTTGGTATTCAAGTCAAGCAACAGCAAATAATCCCGCTCTTTCATCCAGATACGTCCTTCCGCATCATAATATTCTTTGGGAGTCTTGCCATAATCCCATTTATATTCCAACCATTTATCCTGATAAAAATATTCAAAAGTCGCCCCGTTGTATAAGTTAAGGATAGAGGCTGTTTTAATTGCCAAACGTCCGTCAGGCGTCATGCTCAGGCTTCGTATTTGATTATCCGACAAACCATCGACAAAATCAATGTGCCGGAAAATGTATTGGGCGGAAGACGAGATACTTACCAACAAACAGATGATAAGCGGCAAGTAATATTTCACATTGTTTTTCATAAAATCAAAATACCAAACTAAACACCGTCATACCTTCTTTAGTGCGCGAATGTTGCAATTTGCCGCCATGCAAACGCATGATGTATCTTGATACGCTTAGGCCGATGCCTGAACCTGACGATTTTGTGGTAAAAAATGGAATGAAGATGTGCGGTAAAACCTCTGCCGGAATGGGATTGCCGGAATTGGCCACGTGGAGGCTGATTTTGTCCGATTCTTGTTTGACGGCCGAAATCACTATTTTTTCTTGTTTGCCGGATTCGATGGCTTCGATGGCATTTTTTACCAAATTGATTAATACTTGGGCGATCAGATTTTCGTCGGCGTGAATGGAAATCATTTCGGGCAAAAGCTTACTCAACTCAATATTTTTTTCCCGAAGGGCGGTTTCATGCAGCTTGATTACTTTGTCGATCAAGACGTTCAGGTTGAAATCCCGTTTCTCCGGTTTGGGTACAGCGGTAAATTTTCGGTACGAATCGACGAACGATAACAAGCCGGAAGCGGTGGTGTGGATGGTGTCGAACGCTTCGAGAGTGTTTTGTTTCAAATCTTCCGGATTGATATGGCCGTCGCGGTGCAGGAAATGCATGGTTTCGCTCAAAGAAGTGATGGGCGCAATGGAATTCATAATCTCGTGGGTCATCACGCGGATGAGGCGAATCCATGATTCCATTTCTTTCATTTCCAATTCATTACCGATATTATTCAAAGTAATAATCCGCATCATTCCCCGTTTGAGCCGGATTTGGGAAACATGCAGGCTGATGGACAATTCTTCCCTTTCGGTCGGCAACGAAAGTTGAATACTGTCGCCCGCCTGCAAATCAAGAAACAGCCGCGGATAAGTCTCATTGATGGTATGTAACTGGTTGACATGTGAAAAAACCGGAAGACCGAACATGTCCAAAGCCGATTGATTGACCCGTTGAACAATGCCTCGGTCATTGATGATGACGATACCTGTCGAAACGCTTTCGATAATCAGGCTCAAAAAATGCTCATTCTCAATCACTGCTTTCCGGGCATTCGCCAAAATATCCTTGATGCGGTTCATCAACTGATTCATTTCCTTTTCCCGGGGCGACAATTTCGTTTCCGAAAAATGAAAAGAATAATCTCCGTTTTCCAACGCATTAAGCAGAAACAGAATATTTTGATTGTATCGTTTATAGCATTTTCCCAAAGCCGAAAAACAAGAAAGTATGATTACCACACCGATTATCGCATAGACATAGTCTTTTGTGAGGATAAAAAAAGTGGTTCCGGCAACTGCAATAACCAACAGCACCGTATAAATATTCAGTTTGTATTGAATCGATTTAAACATTTCAGTTACCCCTTAACTGATATCGTATTTTTTCATTTTGCTATACAGCGTTGGCCGCGTGATTCCCAATTGTGTCGCCACAGCCGACAGATTGTCCTTGTTTCGCTTCAATGAATTAAGTATCAGTATTTTCTCCGCTTCATCTAAAGTCAGATGGTCAAACCCAGTATCGGACGATGTGGATTTGTTCAGGTAAAAATCGTTGACTTGCAAGACCGCCGCATCCGACAGGATAACGGCTTTTTCCAAAGTATGTTGCAATTCGCGGATGTTTCCCGGCCAACGGTATTCTTTCAGTTTTTCGAGGGCTTCGGCCGAAAGTTGAATATTTTCTTTGTTGTATTTTCGGGCGTATTTTTTCAGGAAAAAGTCCGCCAGCAACGGAATATCTTCCAATCGTTCGCGCAAAGGCGGAATCTCCACCTGAATGGTGTTGATGCGGTACAACAAATCTTCCCGAAATTCGCCTTTCCGCACCGATTCCTGTAAATGACGATTGGTCGCGCTAATCAGGCGAATATCAACCGGAATGGGTTTGTTGTCGCCCACCCGGATGATTTGCCGCGACTGCAAGACATTCAATAATTTAGCTTGCAAAGGATAAGATAAATTTCCAATTTCATCGAGGAATAAAGTGCCGCGGTTGGCCGCTTCAAATTTACCAATCCGGTCGGCTTTGGCATCCGTGAAAGAGCCTTTGACATGCCCGAACAGCTCGCTCTCAAACAGCGATTCCGTAACGGCGCCCATATCGACCGTAATCAGGACTTCTTTGTTGCGGGTCGAAAGCCGTTGAATTTCGCGGGCAATCACTTCTTTTCCCGTGCCATTCTCACCGGTAATCAGGATGTTAGCATCCGTTTGGGCGACCTTTTGAATCAGTCGATGCAATTCTTGCATGGACTCGGAAACGCCCCAGCAAATTTCACGTTCCTTGTTCAATTCTAAGTTGATAACATTCTGTCGCTCGCGCAATTGCTTGACTTCTTTGCGCGATTCCCGCAACGAAAGCGCCGATTGCAAGGTAGCAATCAGTTTGGCATTGTCCCAAGGTTTGACCACGAAATCGGATGCTCCTTGTTTCAAGGCCTTCACAGCCAAATCAATATCGGCATAAGCCGTGAACAAGACAACCGGAAGGTCGGCGTCTATTTTTTTTATTTCCGAAAGCCAGTACAAACCTTCATTTCCCGTATTAATTCCGGCGGAGAAATTCATATCCAACAGCACAATATCGGGTGCAATTTCCCTTACATGCGAATGGAGTTGATTGGGAGAAGTCAACAACGCCACTTTCCCGAAATAATTTTCGAGAAGGATTCGCAATGCCGTCAACACATTTTTGTTGTCATCGACAATCAGGATACTGCCTTTCTTCATCAGTTATAACCCTTAATCCAAGAGATTATTGCTTCCGAAACGGGAGATTCTTTGGGTTCGATTGATTTTACCCAATGACCTTCTTCGTCAATCAGAAATTTTTGGAAGTTCCAGGTCACTTCGGCGTCGCCCACGCCATTTCCGGCTTTCGTGGTAAGCCATTTGTAAAGCGGTGCAATGTCGTCGCCTTTGACGGAAATTTTTTCCATCATCGGAAAAGTAACGCTGTATTTGGAGGTGCAAAATTCTTTGATTTCCACATTGGTTCCCGGTTCCTGTTGGCCGAAATTATTGGCAGGGAAACCGATAATTACAAAATTTTTGTCTTTGTACTGGTCATAAAGTTGTTGCAAAAATTCATATTGCGGTGTCAGTCCGCATTTGGACGCCACATTGACAATCAACACTTTCTTCCCTTTTAGAGAAGCTAAAGAGAAATTTTCTCCATCAATGGTTTTTACTGTAAAATCATAAATGGTTTGTTTTTTAGCAGTCTGGGCATTAGCAAGACCAAAGCAGAGCAAGAGGGATAAGCAAAAAATAATTCGTTTCATAAGTTGGAAAAATTAAAATTAATAATTCTACAAAAGTAATGAAAATTTTGATAATTGCAATAAATAATAATTTGAGCAAAAGAAATCCCGTCAGGATTTCTTTCGCCCTCTTTCTTTTTTACTTTTCGATTTAAGCAACGAAATATATTCCGAGGGCGTCATGCCTTCAAACTGTTTGAAAACTTTATTGAAAGTGCTTTGATATCTAAAACCTGCCATTTGGTACAGGTAGCCGATCGTGTATTTGTTATGCTCCTCTTGGGCTATCGCCTTTTTAATTGCAGAGATTCGGTACTGATTCACAAAATTATTAAAGTTGGCGTCCTGTCTGTGATACTTCAAAGCGCGTTGGATGTAAGTAACATTGGTATTCAGGTGTTCGGCAACTTCGGATAAGGTCAGTTCGGGGTTTTCATACAATTTTTTCTCCTCAAAACAAGCAATAATTTGATTATAAATTTTTTGATACTTTTCAAACTCCTTTATTTTTGTCTCTATTTTTATATTACTCTTTCCTAAAATCTCCTTTATCATATTCATCCTCCATGCACTGTAAAACGAATAAACACACGCTACAATGACAGTCAGAATAGTCAAAAAATTAACGATATATATTTGCTTACCGCTAATGGGAATATATACACTCGCCTCAAAAATGCGCCACAAAAGCATTATTATTAATTGCGAAAGAGCCGACACGATTGAAATATAAAAAGCCATTTTATAGTTGGTAAACGCCATGGTAGCAATTGGTAATACAAATAGCCACAAACTCGAAAATTGAGATTCGTGTTGTCCCATGATCACGGCGTTGAGTATAATAAAAAATATTGAAAATACGATGTAAACCAAATACAGTCCCATAAATAGCGAATATTTGTATATTTTTTTTACAATCAGGACAAAATAGAGTGCATTGATCATTACCAGAAAAAAATGAACCAAAGCCAATAGAATAATATTCTGTATCAAATAGTATGCACCAAAAATACTAAAACTGACGACCAGAATGACAAACAACCAGGTTGTAAGTTGTCTTCTCAATACATTCAAGCTATTTTCCTCAATATTCATGCTTGTTTATTGTTTATTTATGTCGTATTTTAAATGTTAACAAAATCATTTTTCTAAAAAACATTACAAAAATACATTTTTATTGCAAAAGAAAACAATTTATTAATATATTTTATAAGTTATAAAGCATATTTTAATAATTTTATTTTGCATATAAAATAGAGAATTTCAATATATCTATATATATAAAAATACCGATATTCACTTAATTTAATTACTGATTATAAGAATTTTATGATAATTATAAAAATTGATGAATATCAGTATTAACTTATTAGTTTAATATTTATTTTTAAATCTATAAATGTAAGACTAAATTTGTTGCAATTTTTATAACTATTACTAACATATTAAATGCAAAATTAAAAATGAAAAAAGTAGTTTTTTTAATAGCAATCATAATTGCTATCGTAAATGGCGCTGCATTGAAAGCGCAAGTAACCATTGGTTCTAACGTTCCACCAAATCCCGGATCACTGCTTGATTTGAAAACCAATAACAACGGTGGAGCTAGTGCAAACGCGGCGGGAGGTATCATCTTTCCGCGAGTAAGCATCACAAACATAAATCCGACGACACCCGAGGAATTAGCGGCTTCCATCGGGGGAACGGGTAGTTGGGACCTTCAAACGCATATAGGCCTTGTGGTTTATAATGTCAATCTGGGAGCTCCCGGATTGCATATATGGGACGGCAATGAATGGATAAAGTTCGCCGCTAGTACAGCCCTCCCACTCGTTGAAGCCGGCAACGGATTGAGTAAGAACGCCTCCACGGCGGCCATTGAGTTGGGTGGAAACCTTTCCAAAAACACAGAAATAAATATGAGTGGCAACACCTTTGGTATTACTACCGGGACTAACAAACTGGATATCAGCGGCGCTTTAGAAACCGATGATTTATATTTAACTGAAGTACAATCAACAAAGGGAAGTTCAACAACATTGGTATGGAATGAAGAGACTAAAAAGGTAGAAAAATCTATTGTAGAAACAGCTATGTTGTTATTTTTCCAGTCGCAAACAGAAACAACCTTTATGTCAGGCACTGTTGGTGAAAATATTTATATTGTCCCTTGGATTGATGCGCCTATCGCTTCAGGAGGCGATAGAGAGACTAACAACATAATGGATTTTATTTCTTCGGAAAATTCGTTTGAACTTCGAGATGATGCTAATGTTGAGGTTAGCGGATATGCGGGCTATGCGGGAACAAGTAGCGGAAGCGATGGTGCGAGTGCTGGTGCTGGTTATTCAATCATCGTAAACCTTTCTATAGAAGTGAAAAGGAAGGGTGCAGGTGATTGGGAAATGTTCTCATCTGTACGTGGCGTATATTACGAAAGTATGGCCGCCTATCGCAATACTTTAAGCATTCCTCCTGCCATGTTGATGGGGAACAAAGGTGACAGAATCCGTATGAAGCTGCATATAAAGCCTTCCGGTCTTGGAGTTAACCACTCTCATCCAAGAATTGTAATTCCTTTTGGAACGAAATTCTCCAAATCGATAAAGATTATAGCGCAGTAAACGGTTGGTAGCCGGATAACATTCAATTATAATTAAAAAAATATTGCCAAGTGTATTAATGCTAAGAAAAGCTCAGTAACAACTAAATCTTAACTTTTTCACTTTTTCACTGTTAGAATTATACCCTGTTGCGATAACATGGATAATTTTTAAAGGGGCAGGTAGTTTTTACTTGCCCTTTTTTCTATATGGGGCATACGTCATCAAATGATATTTAGCGGCAAATTATTATTCAGGATTGTTTCTCTGTCAAATATTTCCAAAACCGCACCGGCAAATGTTGCTTTTGCAGTTTCAAATTGCGGCGTTGATGGATGGTGACGGCTTTCAGGTAATCCTTCCACATATTTTGAAAAGCGAGTTCGTATTCGTCTAATTTTTCAGGACTTAATTTTCCGGTTTCCGGAGAAATATCCAAGCGCTCAAAATGAACCGTTTCGACTGTGTTCAGATCGTAAAACAAACCGTATTTTCTTCTTATATCGTAAATAATCCATTGCTGGTCGGCGTAGCGGGTTTTGAAGAACTTCGCCGTCAGGGGCAGGACATTGTGAACCGGTTCCATCACAGCGAAAAACATACCGTCGGCGGTTTTCTGGAAGCGGACAAACTGGCGGATATTTTCTTCTTCACGGGTAACTTTCTTGTAAACCTTTGATAATTCGAGTACATCTGCATCGGCAAAATTCATTTCAATACACGTTTCCGAAGTGAGCGCTTTTTGAATGTAACGGAAAAGGACGATTTCAATACCTTCCAATTCGGAGAGATAAGTGACGAAAAGCATCTGCAAAGCCGATTTGGAAATCTTTTTCCGAAGCGCATTCAACACCCGTTCCGATTTCGTGTCGTCGGTAATGACCCGAAACGATTCGGAAAACAAAGGCAATTGAACGTTTTCTCCAACAATTCTTTGCGGAAATTCTTTGCGGAAAAAGGCGTCAAACACACAAGTCAGAAGGCCTTCGAAAGTTTTGTCGTAAATAAAATAAAGCACTTGAAGAATTAATTAATAACCTTTGTAGAATAATTTGGAAATTTCATCTTATATAAAGAGCATTACTATCAATTTTTTATAATCAACAGCAAATGTACAAATAATTTTCAAATATGGCAAATTTTTTCTATTCATTAAAATCAATCACCAACTGCCGGTCGTCTGTTTTTTTCTTTTTCGGCGCAGTCAATGCTTTGCGGATATATTCCGGGCCGGTTTCCTGCACGGTCAATCCGGGCAATTCGTTGCAAGTGATGAAAAACTTGGCGCGCTTTATCACTACGCCTATTTTTTTTAGATTTTCGGAAGTCAGTCGTCCGTAGCGGCGCGACGAAACAATCAGTTGCGCCGATTTCACTCCGATACCCGGCACGCGCAATATCATCTCGTAGTCGGCGGTGTTGATGTTGACGGGAAACGCTTCCGGATGCCGCAACGCCCATGCCAATTTCGGATCAATCTCCAAGTCGAGATTGGGGTAGGCGGTATCTACGATTTCATCTACCTTGAACTGGTAAAAGCGCATCAGCCAATCGGCCTGATAGAGCCGGTTTTCGCGCACCATCGGCGGCGCGGTCAAAGCCGGCAGGCGCGTATCGTAAGTGTTGATGGGAATGTATCCCGAATAATAAACCCGTTTCATGGCCGGCCGCTGGTAGAGCGAGTCGGCCAAAGTCAGGATTTTCCGGTCGTCGTCGGGTGTCGCCCCGATAATCATTTGGGTGCTTTGTCCGGCGGGAGCGAAACGGGGCGCGTGACGGTATTTCTTCTTCTCTTCCGCTCCCTGCAAAAATCCCTGTTGGATATAGTGCATGGGGCGGTAGATGCTTTGGAAGTTTTTGTCGGGTGCAATCAGTTTGAGGCTTTCTTCCGAAGGCATTTCGATGTTGCAACTCAAGCGGTCGGCATACAAACCGGCTTCGGTAATCAGTTCGCGACTGGCTCCGGGAATGCTTTTCAAGTGGATATAGCCATTGTAGCGCTGAACCAAACGCAAATCTTTGGCCACCCTGACCATCCGCTCCATGGTGTAATCGGCGTTGCGAACGATTCCCGAACTCAGGAACAGGCCTTCGATATAGTTTCTCCGATAAAATTCGATGGTCAGTTCAACCAATTCCGATACGGAAAACGTACTTCGCGGAATATCGTTGCTCCGGCGATTCGCGCAATAGGCGCAGTCGTAGATGCAATGATTGGTCAGCATGATTTTCAGGAGCGACACGCAACGCCCATCTTCCGTGAAACTGTGGCAAATGCCCCAGCCGGAAGTTGACCCAAGCCCTTTCCCCAGATTTTCGCGCGTAGTGCCGCTTGATGCACAGGATACATCGAATTTAGCCGCTTCGGCGAGCGTTTTCAGTTTGTCGAAAATCCGGGGATTCACTTTTTTACAATTCCCGAATCCAAATATTCCGGAAACTAATCGGGGGACTGGCATCGCCATGCGATTGCAGCAAAATAGGGCCTTTATCGCGGTTGGGAATCGCCGGGAATCCGATGTATTCGGTGGTTCCTTTGATAATGGTATGGTTCTGAACCAAAACGCCATTAAACAAAACGGTTACGGTAGGCGGCGTGCGATATTGTCCGTCTTTGGTAAAAGTCGGCGCTGTAAAAATAATATCGTAGGAATTCCATTCGCCCGGTTTGCGGATGGGATTTACCAAAGGCGGTGTCTGTTTGTAAAGACTGCCGGCCGCTCCGTTGACGTAAGTTTCGTTGTTATACGTATCCAAAATCTGAACTTCATACAAATTTTGGAGATAAACACCGCTATTTCCTCTTGCCTGACTTGTTCCGGTAATATTTACCGGTATAGACCATTCGATATGCAGTTGAAAATCCTTGTATTCATCTTTGGTTTGAATATCTCCCTTGGATTTGTCGATGGTAACAATACCGTCGTGTACGTTCCATTCGGCCGGACTGCCATTGGGTTTTTTCCATTTGGAAAGGTCTTTTCCGTCGAATAGGACAATCGCATCGGAAGGCGCTGAATTGGCGGCATTTCCGGCGGTAACGACAGCCGGTTGAGGTTCCCAGTATTCCGACATTTGCGGCTTCATCGGCATAGGTTGCGGATATTTTGAAACCGTATCGGCAACTTGTGTATCCACATTGCCGGATAGCGCGTTGAAACAAGTGCAGGAGAATAAAACAACTCCTAAAAGAAAATGATTAAGAAATTTCATATTGTTTATTTATTAATGTGTTGAAAAATTTTCGTCAAATGTAGGAAATAATTGCGAAATATTACTTAATTTTGGAGTGAATTTTAATTAAAATTACAAAAATAATCGTGAAAGTACAGTTGTTGCTGGTCGGGAAAACCACCCAGGATTTTGTGCAGAAAGGCGTAGCGGAATTTTGTAGTCGTTTGACGCATTATCTGCCTTTTGAGGTGGAAGTGATTCCGGATTTTAAGAATACGAAAAACCTTACATTCGACCGAATAAAAGAAAAAGAAGGGGAGATGATTCTGAAATTCATTCAGCCGGGCGATTTCGTAGTGTTATTGGATGAACACGGACAAGAATTTACTTCATTGAAATTTGCCGGATACATAGAAAAGAAAACCCATACGGTATCAAAGCGTTTGGTATTCGTTATCGGAGGCCCTTACGGTTTTTCAAACAAAGTTTATGAAGCCGCGCAGGAAAAAATCGCCTTGTCAAAAATGACATTCTCCCACCAATTGGTGCGGCTGATTTTTGTGGAGCAACTGTATCGCGCCATGACTATACTGGGCAATGAACCTTATCATCACGAATAATTTTCAGAAATCAAACTCAAAGTCAAAATCATCGTCCACATAGATTGGCGTGGCAAAGTGGTCTATCTCCCGTCGGTCTTTTTTGGTTGGCCGGCCGGTTCCGTGAGCGCGATCGACGAATCCGCTGATTTTTTGGAGTTCTAATATTTCGTATTGTTCGGGCGGTGTGATGTTTTCCAAATAATTGGGAACCAATTTGGCGCCTACGCGATTGGCGGTTAAATCCAGCACTTTGAAAGAATAGGTAATGGGCGGTTTTTTAACCGAGACTACATCGCCGGCTTTAATCATTCGCGAAGGTTTGGCGAGTGCTTGATTGACCATGACGCGGTTTTTCTTGCACGCCTCTACCGCAATGGTTCTCGTTTTGAAAATCCGGGTTGCCCACATCCATTTGTCGATTCTTACTTCGCTCATTTGTTATTATACAGATTCATTGTATTATTTACACCTGCCAGACAGAAACTTTTGACGATTTCGACGGCTTTGTCGATTCTTTCCGGCAGCAATTTTTGTTCTTCACCGGTAAACGGATTCAGCACAAAATCGATTTGCCTTCCCTGCGGAAAATCGTTTCCGATTCCGAAGCGCAAACGGTTATAGTTGTTTGTTTCCAACACTTCTTGAATGTTTTTCAATCCGTTGTGACCGGCATCGCTCCCTTTGGTTTTCAAACGCAGAAAACCGAACGGCAACGCCAAGTCGTCCACCAGAATCAATAAATTTTCAGGTTCGATTTTCTCTTTTTGTATCCAATAGCGCACGGCATTTCCACTGAGGTTCATATACGTAGAAGGCTTCAACAAAACCAATTGCTTGTTTTTAAGCCGCATCTCGGCGATGGCGCCATACCGCTTGTTGACGTCAAAAACAACATTGGACGCTTTTGCTAAAGCGTCCAATATCATAAAACCTATGTTGTGGCGGGTATCAGCATATTCAGGCCCGATATTGCCCAAACCCACGATCAAATACTTCATTCGAAAATAATTTGATAATTTGAAAATGTGCCAATTTGAAAATTTTCATTCTCTCAGGAAAACCCGAAACTTGAAACCTCAAACTTTTCAACCTTTTGCCGCAGCTCCTCTTGCAGCACGTGTTAATTTAACGGCGGCTACTACATTGTCTTTTGCATTCAACAATTCCAGATTGTCGAAACTTAAATTGCCTACTTGAATGGTTTTACCCAAACCCAAGTTTTCGACATTGATCACTAATTTTTCCGGAAAATTTTTGTAAAGACCTTTTACTTTCAGTTTACGGATTTCCAACGAAAGTTTACCACCGTCTTTTACTCCTTGCGCCAAACCTTCCAAAACCACCGGAACTTCTAATGTAACGGGTTTGTCTTCAAATATTTGCTGGAAGTCAACATGCAGCAATTCATCACTTACCGGATGATATTGGGAATCTTTCAGGATGGCTTTGCATTTGTTGCCTTCGACGGTCAAATCCACGATAAAAATTTCGGGTGTGTAAATTAATTTACGGATACCGTCTTTTGTTACGGTAAAATGCACTACTTCTTTACCTCCGTATAAAACGCAAGGTACTAAAGATTCTTTACGATAAGCTTTTGCAGCTTTTTTTCCGATGCCCTCTCTTTTGGAGCCTGCTAATTCAAATGTTTTCATTTTTTAATTGTTTGTGTTACTCAAAATTAAGATACGTGCTTCCTAACTTCCCATCACACGGAATTTTATAAAGCGGGTGCAAAGATAGTGTTTTTTTTGTAAAAAACCCATCTGTAGTTAAAAAATTTCTTTTATTATTTAAAAATCAATCTTAAAATGAATAGGTTCAAATTCTTCCTTGACTTCATTTTCCTTCGCGGCGGTAGGAACATAATCAACCGTGTTGTTTTCTTTGATGTAAGCCAGCGTTTCTTCCAAAGCGGTTGTGAATTTATCAAAATCTTCCTTGTACAAGAAAATCTTGTGCTTTTCAAAAAAAACAGTTTGCGTTGATTCGTCCTGAACTATTTTTTTACTTTCGGTAAGCGCCAGAAATAATTCCCCTTTCCGGTTCTTTTTTACATCCATATAATAAATTCTCTTTCCGGCCAATACGGTTCTCGAAAAAATAATATCGGCCTCTCTGTTGTCGTTTTTTGTAAAATTCTTCTCTTCCACTGTTTGAATACTTTTATGTTAATTTGCACTTTTCACTCCTCTTATAATAATAAATATTTTGCAAATATGGATAAAATTTTTCTGAAAATCAAACAAATAGCAAAATAATTACACAAAATTTACAAATATTTCTTTGTTTGCTTAAAATTTCACTAATTTAAATTAACTTTGCAGCCGGAAACAGATGTTCTTTATAAAATGATTAATCGAATTATTATTCGCATAAAAGTGCTCCAGATAGTGTATGCTTACTATCAAAACAGCAAGGATTTGAGTAGTGCTGAAAATGAATTATTGCATGGCTTACAAAAATCTTATGATTTATATCATTATCTTTTGCTGTTGATTCCGCTGCTGACAGATGCCGAACAAAAGCGTTTGGATAAACAGAAAAACAAGTTTCTGGCAACCGAATCGGAATTGAATCCCAACCGGCGTTTGGAAAATAATCGTTTTGCCGAACAACTGAGAACAAATAAGCAATTACAAAAGTTTGCCAACGAAAAAGGCGCTCTTTGGAATGATGAAGATTTACTTTTTTTGCGCCATATTTTGAATGAAATTCTCCAATCGGATATTTATCTGGAATATCTGCAATCAGACGACAATTATGAATCCGATAAGGAATTTTGGCTAAAAGTTTTCAAAAGTATTATTTGGGATAGCGATGAATTGACTGATTTTTTGGAAGATAGAAGTATTTATTGGGACGACGATTTGGGCGTAGTCGGTACTTTTGTGCTGAAAACTCTCAAACGTTTTTCCGCTGAAACCAATACGGCTCAAGCGCTGCTTCCTATGTTCAAAGACCTTGAAGATAAACAGTTTGCCATCGATTTGCTGTGTCATTCGCTACGGGAAGAAGACGAAAATAACCGCCGGATTACCAAACAAATCAGTAATTGGGATATCGAGCGGATTGCCCAGATAGATTTGTATATCATGCAAATCGCTTTGGCGGAAATTCGCAATTTCCCGTCTATTCCGGTAAATGTAACCTTGAATGAATACATTGATTTGGCGCGTTATTACAGTACGCCGAAAAGTTCCGTTTTTATCAACGGTATCTTGGATGCAATTGTCAAGGAATTAAAAAGTGAAGGATTATTGTTTAAGAATTAAGAATATTTTACTACATTTGTATTTTAAAACATTAAAAATAGTATAACAATGGAATTAATGAGTATTTTACTGCAAACCCAGAGTACCGGCAATAGTATGATGACTTTATTGCCGCTTCTTTTAGTATTTGTAATTTTCTATTTCTTTATGATTCGTCCGCAACAGAAGAAACAAAAAGAAATTCAAAAGATGCGTGAAAACATGCAAGTAGGGGATAAAGTGGTGACTGCCGGAGGCGTTTACGGCAAACTGAAAGAAATCAATAATGCCATCTTGACGGTGGAAATTGCTGAAGGTGTAAGGATTAAAATTGACAAAGCTTCTGTTTTTGCTGCAAACAATGAAGCTCAATCAACTAAATAGAAGCAGGATACAAGCGAAAATCAAGATGTTCTTCCGTAGTAAAAGATGGAAGAATCTCTTGCTTTTCTTTACTTTTGCCGTATTGGCTTCCAGTTTTTGGGCGCTTCAATATTTCAGGCAAAAATTTGATTTTGAAATCTCCATCCCTGTTCATTACACGGAAGTCCCGTCCGAAATCGCTTTGTCAACCAAACTTCCGCAGCAAATTAATCTTAATTTGCAGGATAAAGGAACGGTTTGGTTGCAGTACTTGATTGATAAAGAAAATTTATCAATAGATATTGATTTGAGTGACATTCATCTGAATAAATCGTCTTTCCCGATTGACAAGGCGACCTTGTACAATCTTCTTTTCGATAAGTTATTTCCGTCCACCCAATTGAAATCTTTCTCTCCCGAACGGATTGAAATTGAATATTCGCGGTTGTTTAAGAAAGAATTACCTGTTGTTATCGACGGATTGCTTTTGCCGGCGGCCGGATTTATGTTTTCCGACAACATTGCGATTGATCCTTCATCTGTAACGGTTTATGGAGATAAAGAAACCTTGGATACCTTGTTGTCGATCAAAACAGCCCGGATAGACAAGAATAATATCGACAAAAGATTGGATTTGTCAACGCAATTGGCGGTTCCAGCCGGCGTTCGATTATCAACCGGACAAGTGGGTTTAACGGCTGAAGTGGAAGAATATACTGAAAAATCTTTTGAATTGTCCGTCTATTGCTACAATCTGCCGGAAAGCCGAAAGGTTCGCTTTTTCCCGTCAACTGTGGATTTGTATGTTCAGGTGGGATTAAGTAAATATTCCAAGGTTACGAAATTTGATTTTGAAATTGGCGTTGACTATGAGCAATTGATTCAAAAAAACGCTGCCAATTATCCCCTGACGCTTACAAAAATGCCGCAATGGTTAGTCAACTATCGGATTGTGCCGGAAGTGGTTGAATTTCTTGTCGAACAAAAAAGGGACTGATGCAAATAATCGGTTTGACAGGAGGAATCGGCAGCGGAAAATCGACTCTTTCCCGCTTATTGGAAATCATGGATATTCCTGTGTATATTGCGGATTCCGAATCGAAAAAACTCACGGATAATTCTCCATGGATTCGTGAAAAACTAATTGAAAAATTTGGTTCGGATTTGTATAAAACGGGAAAGTTAGACAAATCGCTATTGTCTTCCCTGATTTTCGGAAATGAAGAAAATCTCGCTTATGTCAATTCGGTAATTCATCCGGTAGTTCTGGAAGATTTTAAGAATTGGACAAGTCAACATGCTGATAAAGAATTTATAGCTATCGAATCGGCCATTTTGTTCGATTCCGGCTTCAACAAAACGGTCGATTTTACCGTAAATGTTTCTACGCCATTGGAAATGCGAATCCATAGAGTAGAAGTAAGAGATAATTTACCGCGCGAATCCATCATTCCCAGAATCAACAGTCAACTTCCTGAAAAAGAGCGAAATCGCCGCTCAGATTTTATAATTCTGAACGACGATGTAGCTGCTTTGATTCCGCAGGTTGAAAAGGTGCTGATGAACGCCTCAACCCAAATATGATAGCCATTTTTTACCTTACAATTTAAATTAATTTTACTGTTTTTACCATAGGCATTCGATTTTAAATTCACTATTAATTCATGCAAACTTAATAAAAATTAC
>BNXY01000048.1 GCA_025999935.1 Bacteroidia bacterium
CCGAAATTGCTTGGAAATTGGGAAATACAGCCCTGTCTGTTTCTTCGGAATTTGTTGAATTAAAGCCGAATGAAACAAAAACAGTTATTATTAAAACACCGGTAAACAACAAATTGAAAAAATGGTCGCCCAATAATCCTAATTTATATACTTTACTCCTGAATATCAACGATAAAAAGACAGTCTATGATTGTAAAGCGACTCGTTTTGGCTGGCGGCAATTCACAATCGTTGGCAATGAGTTTCATTTGAATGGCGAAAAAATTCAATGTTTCGGCGACATCCAACATCCGTTTAGCGCTTATATCTGTTCCCGCCGTTTTGCATGGGCTTGGTACCGGATGATAAAAGATTTCGGCGGAAATGCGGTGCGTCCACATGCACAACCTTGGCCGCGCGTTTATTACGACTTAGCCGACGAAATGGGTTTGATGGTTTTGGACGAAACCGGCTTGTTCGGCAGTTCTATCCGCCTGAATCTGGAAGAAAATATAACCTGGCAGCGTTCGCATGAGCATTTAAAACGCTTGATATTAAGAGATAGAAATCATCCTTCGGTAATCGGCTGGAGCGCCGGAAATGAAATGTTTGCCATTGCCTTACTAAACAAACCGGAGAAAGAAGTTTCCGACAAATGGGATGATAAATTAGTCGATTTAACGCTAAGTGCGAAAAAAGCAGATCCCACCCGCGATTTTATCACTTTGGACGGAGACCGTGACATGGACGGACGACTTCCGGTTTGGAGCAAACATTTTGGACATGGATTGTTACTTAGAGATTTGCCCAAAGATTTAAATAAGCCGCTTATCGTAGGAGAATCCGGCGCAACTTATTACGGTAAGCCGATACAATTATATCCTTTCGTCGGCGATAAAGCCTTTGAATCCTATTCCGGACGAAGCGAGGCATTGGCTATTGATGTCTATCAAAACACAGTGAAAATGGCAAAACCATTTCTTTCGTACTATTCCCCTTCGGAAGTGAGTTGGTTCGGCATTGAGCACCTGAATCTGGGATATAGCGATTATTCCCGTCTGCCGAATCTGAAAGACGGTATATTTCCGGGAAAACCCTATCAAGAAGGAATACCGGGGTATCAATACGAACGAATCCCGCCTTATGTGACGACATTTAATCCGGGATTAGACCCTGCATTGCCTGTGTACAAACCACTTCCGATGTTTGAAGCTCTGAAAGCGGCGATCTTGTCAGAACCTACTCCATGGGATACTTATAACGAAATACTTCCTCCTGCCAAACTGCCATTCCCGGATGCTAAATATAAAACAGTTTCTTTTATTGGAAACAATACCGGCGATTTGCATACATTCCTGCAAAGAACAGGTTTGCAAATTCAACAGCCCAATAAGAAAACCGATTTGTTGATAATAGAAGCTGATAATTTGTCGGAAGCAGATGGATTAAACATCGAAAAATCAGCAAATGCCATCAGCAAAAAAGGCGGTCTGATTCTTTTGATGCTATCCGATAAGGAGATAAGTCCGTCTATCAGTAAAATTTTACCGGGCGAATTGCATCTCACGAATCGCGAAGCTACTGCTTTGGAATCGAACAAAACCGATTCTTGGGGAAAATATTTCGATTTGCCGCATCTGTATTTTGCCGAAATAACAGGCGACCGGAAAATTATCAAACGAGGTTTGGCCGGAGAAATTGTGGACAAAGGAACGCTTGTTCTTACCGCTTCCCGAACCGACTGGTCGCTGTTTAATCAAAGTCCGGAGAATAAAAAATGCGCCCAAGTTGTATTATATGAACATTTACAGAAACCTTCCGGAGCCGCTTTGGTATCTTATCCTTTTGGAAATGCAACGCTCGTGTTGTCTTCATTGGATTACACCATCAACACGAAAGAAACCACGGAATTTTGGGAAACGCTTTTCTCGGCGATGGGAATTTTCCACTCTGCACCGGACGGCAAATCAGACAAAGGTTTGAAGAAGGAACACGATTTACTAATGGATGGGCCGGTAAATTAAAATGGTTGTGATATGATTTCCGTTTAACCACCTTTCAAGCACATAACAGTTTTGCATGTGCGAAAATTAATTCGCCGCCACTTTCCTCTTTTTTGTTGTCGCAATTTTCTTTTCGGCTTCTATTACATTTTTCTCCAACTCTTTCTTCAATTTCTTGATTTCGTCTTCCTGATTGAGAATCGTAGTTAGCAGCGCATTCAATTCTTCGTTTTCGATATTGGCGGGGAATTGGCCTTCTACCCGATCGATAAAGTCGCTCAATACATTCATGTAGTTGTTGAACGCATCGTAAGCATTTTCGTAGGGACTGTACACGCTGGGGCCGGGGAATAACTTGGTACTCATATAATTGAAGTGGTCGCTGGCTTGCAGGTAATTCCAGTCCTGACGGATGCGGCGGTCTCTGACCATTCGCACACGCTCGCCGATTCCATACAATTTGGAGGCGGCTTCTTGTTGAAGCACATTGCCCAACCATGGACTAATATCTTTTTCTTCGCCGGCCCAGGAACAGGGATAAGGCACTGCCAATTCTCCCACAGGCTTCATGATATTGGCGACTTCAGAAGGTGTGGAAAATCCGATTCCTTTGGCAAAAGCAAAGCGTGGAATGGCTTTGAAAAACTCAAAAATTCCGGTTTCTGCCGCTTGAAGGCTTCCGAGCACTTCGTAATTCATCCAAATATTGAACAATTGTTCGTTTTCGGGAGCGGATGCAACCCAATTGACCAATTTATCCGATACCAAAGGATACTCGCTCCAATCGTAATTTGAGAAACGGAACGAAATATCATCGCTGTATTTCATGTTCCGCACCAAAAGTTTCAATTTGGGACAAGCGGCAGAAGCGTATAAATAGTTGGGGCTTTTCCAACCCAAAACATGCTTGGCGCCTTCAACCAACATGGTTTTATAACCCATCTCGTAAACCAATTGGGCAATATCGTCCGAGTAAATCAACTCGGTATTGCGAAAAATCTTAGGTGTTTGCCCGAATAGAAACTGTATCTTATCGGCATGCGCTTTGACCTGATTTTTAAATTCTATCGGGTCTTTCAAAGAGGACAAAGAGTGGTCGTAAGTTTCCGCAAGAAACTCGACACATCCGGTCTTAGCCAATTCCTTGAAACCGTCGATTGCTTCCGGAACATAAATTTCCAACTGTTCCAAAGCAATTCCCGAAATGGAATAAGCGATCTTGAATTTTCCTTTGTACTCTTTTATTAAGTCCAACATCATAGCGTTAGCCGCCAGATAAGTTCTGCCGGCAATTCCATGAATAAGATCTTCGTTGGAGAAATCATCATAATAATAATGATCGCAACCAATATCAAAAAAGCGGTAACGGTTTAAACGAAACGGCTGATGAATCTGAAAATAAAAACAAATGGTCTTCATGTATGTTCTGTGTTAAGATTATTTTACAAAGATATATAATTTTTATTTATTAACAACATTATTTTTTATAAACTTTTTATTTCTCAAAATCTCCGGTAACAAAATAAACTTGTTGCGAGGATTTACTTTCGTTATAATAGCGGTCATAGCTGGTTATCACTTTATTTTATTGCGTTGACTCTGGTTGCAATGCGTATTTTTTTGATGAATCAGTTTTTATTTTTACCTTTGCATCGAACCAATTGCATTAATTTACAAAACAATATGCACGAATTATCAATCGCACAGAGCATAGTGGAATTGGCCGAGCAACAGGCGATGGCTCATAAAGCCTCGCAGGTGGAAGAATTGGAATTGGAAATCGGCGCTTTGGCCGGAATTGAAATCTCCGCCCTCGAATTTGCGCTCGAAAGTTCCATTAAAGAAACGATGCTTGAAAAAGCAAGAATCGTGCGGCGCGATATTCCCGGAGAAGGACGATGCGGGGATTGCGAAGCGGTATTTCCGGTAAACAGTCTGTTTTCCGCTTGTCCGGCCTGTGGGTCGTATGCCGTGAACATTATAAAAGGGAGAGAATTAAGGGTTAAATCAATCGTTATTAAATAAATAGAAACAAATATGTGTGGAATTTGCGGATGCGGAGAGCATAATCATCATCACGAACATGGACATTCTCACGACCATGACCATCCTCATGAAGATACGAGGATAATTGCCATCGAACAGGATATTCTTTCACGGAACAATTTGTTGGCGGAACGGAATCGCGGTTATTTTGAGGCGAAAAATATTTTTTGCCTGAACCTGATGAGTTCTCCGGGTTCGGGAAAAACGACTTTGTTAGAAGAAACAATACGGCAATTGAAAGGCCGGAAAACGGTTTATGTGATTGAAGGCGACCAGCAGACTTCCAACGATGCCGACCGAATTGCAGCCTTGGGAACACCCGTTTATCAGGTAAACACCGGCGCCGGTTGCCATTTGGAAGCTTCCATGATTAACCACGCCCTGAAGCATTTAAATCCGGTTGAAAACGCCGTTCTTTTTATTGAAAATGTGGGTAATTTGGTTTGCCCCGCTCTTTTTGATTTGGGAGAGACGAAAAAAATAGTGGTTGTCAGTACTACCGAAGGCGACGATAAACCGCTGAAATATCCACAGATATTCAAGGAATCCGATGTCTGCATCATCAACAAAACGGATTTGGCGCCTTACCTCAACACCGATATCAACACCTTGCGGGAAAATTGCTTGAAAGTCAATCCGCAATTGCAGATTTTTGAGGTTTCGGCCTTGAAAAATACAGGCATGGATAAGTGGGTGGATTGGTGTGGCTTATATGTTTAGCGGGCTTTTATCTTCTTCCGGAGAAAAGATAATATCCATCACAGTTTATCAATGCTGATTTTTATTCCTTCACCTGCTTTCATGTGATTTTCGACGTTGCGCAAACTAAATATTATTTTAAGGACATTTTCGGCAGTGGATATGAGCCTCAACGGAGGATTGGGCGACGTAATAGCTGCAGAGAAAAACATTCCGCTCACAGGTACGGGAGGCGATTTCGGCGAATGTCTTACTGCCGTCCGCCATGCCAATTACCGCGACTTCTGGGTAGTGGCCTCAGCCCGACGCTCAATTCCAGATCGGAAGAAGAACAGATACACGTGTCGAATTGTATCCTCCGTGTGAATCCTCATTTGATTTGTTTATAAAAAATGCTTACCTTTGTATTCGGACAACAAATATAATTCTATTTGTACAATAATATAAATTTAAAGCTGAATTTATCATGATTAATCAAGAACTTATTAATCCCAAGAGCATTGTAGTAATTGGGGGTTCGAATAAAACATCCAAGCCGGGAGGCAATTGTATCCGTAATATTTTAAATGGAGCCTACAAAGGCGAACTTTATGTGGTAAATCCCAAGGAAAGTGAAGTTCAGGGTCTGAAAAGCTACGGTAGTGTTAACGATATTCCGCAGACGGATTTGGCCATTATCGCTATTCCGGCCTCGGCTTGTTTGGAAACCATAACGATTCTGGTGCAAGAAAAAGGTGTCAAGGCTTTTATCATGTACACGGCGGGATTTGGGGAAGAAACCACTGAAGGTGCTGAATTGGAAAAGCAAATTTTGGAAGTGATTAATAACGCCGGCGCAAATTTAATCGGGCCGAACTGTATCGGGATGCTGAACCGCTACCACCACAGTTTATTCACTTTGCCGATTCCGGAAATGGATCCGATGGGCGTGGATATGATTTCCAGTTCGGGTGGTACCTGTATATTTATTATGGAATCGTCCATTCGGATGGGTTTGCGTTTCAATTCCGTTTGGTCGATTGGCAATGCGGCGCAGATTTCCGTGGAAGACGTTCTGGAATATATGGACGTCAATTTCAATTCGGAAACGGATTCCAAAATCAAATTGCTATATATCGAAAGTATCAAAGACCCGGATAAACTGCTTGAGCACACCAGTTCGTTGATTCGCAAAGGATGCCGGATTGCCGCCATCAAATCCGGGACATCCGAGTCGGGTAGCCGGGCGGCTTCGTCCCACACAGGCGCCATGGCGAATCCGGATTTGGCAGTGGAGGCTTTGTTCCGGAAAGCGGGAATCGTTCGCTGTTTCAGCCGCGAAGAATTGGCGACGGTGGGTGCGGTATTTACTTTGAAAGAATTGAAAGGCAAGAATATAGGCATCGTAACCCATGCCGGAGGCCCTGCGGTAATTTTGACCGACGCTTTGGCGAAAGGCGGCTTGGAGATTCCCAAATTATCGGGCACTGCTTTGGCCGATAAATTGAAAAAGCAACTGCTTCCGGGTTCATCCGTCAGCAATCCGATCGACATTATCGGAACGGGCGGACCGGAACATTTGGCCATTGCGATTGATTATTGCGAATCCAAATTTCCCAATATCGACGGTATCGCCGTTATTTTCGGCAGTCCCGGATTGACCCGTGTTTATGAGGCTTATGAAGTGTTGGATCAGAAAATGAAATCTTGCACCAAGCCGATTTTTCCGGTACTTCCTTCGGTAAGTACAGCTTGGGACGAAACCGATTTTTTTGTTAAAAAAGGACATGTAAATTTCAGCGATGAAGTGGGTTTGGCCGATGCTTTGACCAAAGTGCTGAAAACGCCTCGTCCATTGCCTAATAACTTAGAACTCAAAGGAGTGGATGTTCCCTTGATTCGCCGGATTATCGACGGCATTCCGAAATCCGGATATATTACTCCGAAGCAGGTACAGGAATTATTCAAGGCAGCCGGTATCCCGATGGTGGAAGATTTTGTATCCGCTAATTGGGAAGAACTGCACGCTTTTGCAGAAAAGGTTGGTTTCCCGGTGGTAGCCAAAGTAGTAGGGCCGGTTCACAAATCGGATGTAGGCGGCGTGGTAGTAAATATCTGTTCTTTGGAGCATTTAGATTTTGAATATTGCCGGTTGATGCAAATTCCCGGTGCAACAGCCGTTATGGTGCAGCCGATGTTAAAAGGCGTGGAACTGTTTGCCGGAGCCAAATATGAAGAAAAATTCGGACATCTTGTGCTTTGCGGCTTGGGTGGAATCTTTGTGGAAATCTTCAAGGATGTGGCTTCCGGTTTGGCGCCGCTTGCCACCGAAGAAGCCTTGTCGATGATTCGTTCCCTGAAAGGATACAAAGTTTTCCAAGGCGCCCGCGGACAAAAAGGAATCGACGAAAATCAATTCGCAAAAATCATTGTCCATTTATCGGCATTGCTGCGTTTTGCTACCGAAATCAAGGAATTGGATATCAATCCTTTGTTGGCAACGGAAAACGGCATCATTGCAGTGGATGCAAGGGTTCGGATTGAGAAATAAGCATCATCAATATCTCCAGTGAAGCGAACTGGAGGTATTGATATTCAACTGTTTGGGTTGGGGATGCAAATTATTAATTTATATGTGGTGCAGCTGTTAAGGATAAGCATATTTGCGGTCCTCAACAGAAGTTACTTTGCCGTTTTTATTCAAAAGTACAAACAAATCCCAGTCCGAATCGGGACGGGCATCGCCACGAGCCTGAGAACCGAATAAAATCAAGCGGTCATTCGGCAAAATTTTGCGTTTCAGCTCGCGTATGTTCGATAAAATTTGTTCGTTCATTCGGTACAAAATAATGAGTAAATTATTTTATTTCGATAATCGAATCAATATCATCTAAAGTTCCATCAAGTGTAAAAGTAATTTCACCTGTTTTTTTGTCTTTTTTCCAGACCAATTTGGAGTCCACATTGACCCATTTGGCCGATTTGAAATTGGGAATAGTAAGCGTAAGCGAGGAAATATTTTTATCTAAGATATGGATGTATTGGGTATTTCCTTTGCTTGTGGCAACACCCCATTTTTGCGGCGATACGCAGCCTTGTTGTGCGCCGTAGATGGTGTAACCGTATTGTTTCATCCACTCGCCCATTTTTTGCAGGCGTTCCACACATTCGGGTTGGATTTGACCATTAGGCATCGGGCCTACGTTCAGCAATAAATTGGCGCCTGTACCCGCGGTGCGGATAAGCAGATGCAATAATTCTTTAGGCGATTTGAATTTATCGTCCGTAATGGAAAATCCCCAACTGCTGTTCATGGTTTCGCAGGTTTCCTTGGGAAGGCGGGAAACTTGCTGTCCGCTGTATCCGGATTTGTTTTCTCCCGGAATGTCGCGTTCAAAAATCTGGTAATCTTCTCCCTGAATAGGCGGCAGGTGGTGATTGTTCGCCACCAAACATTCCGGTTGCAGGCGATGAATCAAGTCGTATATTTCCGGATAATGCCAATTGACATGGGTCTCGTGCGAAGTGCGGTTGCCATCGTCGGTTTGATCCCAGTGACCATCGAACCAGATGGCGGCAATGGGGCCATAATTGGTAAGCAGTTCGGTCAACTGGGCTTTCATAAAGCGGATGTAGGATTCCCAGTCGCTTTTTTGGGTTCTACCGGCTTTTTGTCCGGTGCGGCCGGTTTCGTATTGGTAATCGGAACGCATCCAATCCAATAGCGAATAATAAAGCACCAATTTAATATCTTCTTTGTGACATTCGTCGGCCAATTGTTTAATCAGGTCTTTGCCGTAAGGAGTGTTCATGATGTTCCATTCCGATTGCTTGGTGTTCCAATTGCTGAAACCGTCGTGGTGGCGGGAAGTGAAGCCGATGTACTTCATTCCGGCGTCTTTAGCGATTTTTACCCATTCTTTGGCATTGAATGCCTGCGGGTTGAATAACTGTTGCAGCCGTTGATAGTCTGCTCCTTTGATCGGGCGGTTGTTCATTACCCATTCGCCGTTACCCAATACACTGTAAGGGCCAAAATGGACGAACATGCCGAAACGCGCGTCTTCAAACCATTGGACACTGGGTTTTTGTTCTTGAGCTGAAATGCTGATTGTCAATGAAATAAATAAGAATAAATAAAGAATCTTTTTCATATTGTATTGTTTTTTTGTTTTAAAAAATTACCATTACACGACACCCGCAACGTCGCCTTTTCCGGTCATAATTGATGAAATATAAATTTACGATGCAAATATACGACATTATATTCACTTTATAACTATCTCATCTTTATTATTTATCCGCAAAATTACCCCTAAATCCCCTAAAGGGGACTTTGTCGCAGCAAAACATGCAAGCTCGCAGAATCTAAAAGCCCCCTTTAGGGGATTGGGAGGTAAACGTTCAGAAAATCTCCGAGAAATCTTTGTCCCTAAAAAGGCTGGCCAATCCGGTAATCTGTTTCAACCGCAACAATTCGTCTGCATCCATGCCGATTTTTTTCATGATCCAACTATCCGACATGCCGGATTGCACCAATTCGGATACGATGTTGCTCATCAATTCGATGTCGTGCGAACCGCGGGCGCGATTGTGCCGGATGGTCGATGCAATGCGGTTGGAAATATCTTTTTCGATAACCACCACCGGCATCATGCCGTTTTCCCGTTCTCTGATTTGCCGGTTGGTTTTCATGACGGTATAACGGTGGTAGCCGTCCACGATTTCGTATATATCTTCCGGTGCGATATAATAACAGACAATCGGCATGGTATAGCCGTCTTCCAGAATTGACTTTTCCAAGAGTTTCATTTCCGGAGGCGCAACCACATTGGGGTTGTAACTGTTTGCCCGTATTTTTTCAAGGGGCACTGATTTTACATTATAAACAGGGCTTTTAAATACATTCTCAGACATCATACTCATAACATATATCTATATTTCTCCAAGATATTTTGTTTTCGGATTCGCTCGTTTTTTGTGAGTGCGAATCCCATATATTTGCATAAATGGTCGTTCTTCATGATGCAGATACACATCCGTTTATAAGTGGGAATATCCTTAAAATCCGCTCCGTCGAAGTCATCTATGTATTCCATTTGCACCGGTTTTTTCGTGGTATCGTAGTTGGTGGTATCGCTTACGCTGATATTGATACCTGCATCTTTTAATTCTTGTATGGTGGTTTCGGACAAACAGCCGCCTCTTTCGCGCCAGAATTTGATGGAAGTTTCTAATTTGGTAAGATAATTCAGTTTGGTTTGTTCCGGCAAGGTAGATAAAAGAAAATACATATAACTTTTCCATGTATGCCCTGCCGGAAGTTTGAGCGATTTCCACCCCATGGCTCTTGTACCTCCGTAAATTCCGGCAAAGTTGACGCCATTGACCCGGCCTACCATTTTCGCCCAATTGTTTGGGTCGATGACCCTGTATAATTTCAGGCTTTCAATCGCCCAATCGTTGAACGGCGAGGCGACCCGCATTTTTTCGAGCGAAACGCCGGCTTTATAAAACAGGTCGTACAAATGGTTATAATTCCAGAAGAACCTCCCGTTTGCCGTCCATATATCTTCTGTCAACCAATCGAATATCGGATAGGCGCTATATACATTTTCGTATATTTCTTTTGTCCAGATTAAACCGTTATATTCTTTATAATTCCGGTCGGAATAGATTGCCCGCCAGCGATTCAGGCTTTCCTGCGTGCGAATGCCAATCAGGTTGCAAGTCCGTTTCGCTTGCTTCTGTTGGTGATACCATCCGGCAAATTTTCCCTGAAACTCATAATCCGACATTTCCGGATGAAAAAAATCACAAGGGTTATCGTCTTCATGGATACAGGTTTCCGGTAAATCGCGCACCCAGATGTCGCGTTTTTCTTTTTCCCAGGGAATCCAATAGGACTGAAACATGGATGTTGCACAATGCGCCCGAAGGGGAAGACATATCCGGTATGGTTCAATAATATCCTGATTTTCCAATAAGGTTTCATTCACATAGTCGGTGGACATTTGGTATTGGGCCTCATAATCAATGTGGAACACGCCGATTTTCCGGTTTAGTTTGTTTTTGCGAATATAATCAATGCAAAGATTTAGTAAGACACCGCTATCTTTTCCTCCTGAAAATGAAACATATACGTTGTCAAATTCAGTAAATATAGTTTCTAATCTACGTTGAGCGGCTTCGTAAACGTTCATATATTTTTCACAAACCTTGTATTCCTGACGAATGGCTTTTCGATGGTAAATTTAAGTTTTCGTACCACTTCATAATCCTGACTTTGTGCAATGATAATAAGCATCTCCAGTTTTTCCTTTTTTGAATACTTTTCAGCCGTCTTTATCAAAGAAGCCATCAGTTCTTTATCGCGGTCTTGAATGTAATAGTTGTTGATAAAACCCGTTTTTCCTTTTTTTTGAATAGAAATAAATCCAATGCAATCGTCATTGTCGTCAAGCGCAACAAAATACAGATGATTTTCAGATGTTTTGAATGCGGCGCCATTGTTTTGACGAAGCACTTTCGGATTCATTACAAGCGGACCTACAACTTCATAAAGCCGTTTTTCCGTACCGGTCAGAATTTCTGTTTTCATGATGCAAGTATTTTTTTTGCAAATATAGCAGTATTTTTCGTTATTATACAAACTTTCGATGTATTTTTTTAATTTAGTCTTGTCATTCATCTGTTTTTTTATCTCATCCGACAAATTTCCTTTTCGTTTCAGGTTTCGCATTATCTTATCGTCGATATTGGCATTGGTAAGAAAATCATGGATATACATTTCATTTTGTTGCCCTTGGCGGTCGATTCTTCCCACCGATTGTTTACGGTGAAAGTAAGAAAATGAATTGGAGAAAAAAACAATTTGGCGGCAGTTTTCCTGTAAACCGTTTAAGCCGGTTCCTCCGGAATGCATAGTGGCGATAAAGTACTGTTTGGTTCCTGAAACAAAGTCGTTTAATTCCCGGTCGCGCTCTTTCGGATTCCGGCCGGTAAAGACGGCGCAGTTTTCGCGTTTGAAATGCTCAGTCAGGAGGTTGACTTCAAAAAGATACTTACAGAAAATAACCGTTTTTTCGTCGGTCGGTATTTTATCAAAAAGCGATAATTTGTTAGAAATTAAAGGAATTCTCCGTCCGTTTGAAATCAGGTATCCCGAACATATCTGTTGCATGCGGGTAAAAGTTTGGAAAATATCGGCAGCCGTAAAATTGTCGGAAATAATGATTCTCAATAAGCGGTCTTTTTCTTCGATGTAGTAATCCCATTGTTTTTCCGTCAATTCACAAATATGCGTAAGATATTGTTTGGCAGGAAGATTCAAGCAATCTTCTTTGGCTATCTGGTAAGTATAAGGTTCGAGTAAGCCCATCAGGTAGTTGATATTTTTGTATCCGACAATTTCATCACGCAACCGTCCGCCCATCACTAAATATTTTTCTTCAAACTTTTTCCAGCTCCTCACCCCGATGATGAGCGGAGAAAGCACGGCGTACTGCATGTATAAATTATGCACGTTGTCGGTAACCGGCGTTCCCGTCATTACCAATTTGTAGCTTGTTTTTTCGCATACCAATTTGATTCGTTGCGAACGTTTTGCCGTTGGCGTTTTAATCAGATGGCTTTCGTCCACAATAATTTGCGTTTCACTGTCCACGTAATTCAATGCCTCAAACACGGTTTTTTCGCTACTGCCCATACTTTCATGCCCAATCATCCGCCATTCGATTTGCGGATAATGACACCATTTATCAATTTGTTTTTGAAAGTTTTTTTTGGTTGCAACCGGAAGAAAAATCAAGACCTTTTTGATTTGTCCGGCTTCGTACCGGCTGATGACGAGGTCGATGGCAATCTTTGATTTTCCGGTACCGGTATCGGCGTACAAAGCCGACACTTTCATCGAACAACAAAAGCGGAGCGCTTCGACTTGGTGTCGAAGGCTCTCGGAATCATAAACCGGAATAATATCGTCTTTCAGCCGTTGATGAAGCGGAGTTTCCTTCCGTTCAAGTTCACAATCATTGATGATTTCGTAAAATTGTTTTTCAATTTCGGCTTTGTAACGCGCCGCCAGATTATCGTCATATATCTCGGATTTCCGGATATTTCTGACACTAACGAAAACAGACAGCCGATCGTTGACTACCTCCAACCAGGCGGCAGTCATCATTTCATGGTTGTTTCGTCCATACCGGATGTAAAGACGTTCGATATTATGGGTACGATACAAGCGGGAATATTTAATCCGGGCTTGTAATTTTGATAAAAAGCTCAGCTGACAAGATTCCATTTTTAGTGTTTTAACACTGCAAATGTAAGAACAATATTTAAAATATTGTGTTTAGAACTTAAAATCTACTCCGCCCAGAACGACGATACCCGGCATGGGATATCCATTATACATTCGATAAGAAGCGTCCGTCAAATTTTCTCCGTTGATGAACAAGTTAATATAAGGAGTTGCTTTGTAAGAAACTTTGCAATTCAATAAGGCGTAATCTTCATATCCTTCCGGAATAACGGCTTCGGCAGGAACGCCATAACCACCATAAGCCGATAAATACAAATCGCTGACATATTGAACGCTTGGCGAAACCGTAAATTTATCTATGGCCCAATTCGCATTGAAAAAAGCTTTGTGTTTCGGGGCTGCCGGAACTTTAATATCCGAATCCAAATAACTGTAATTACCGGCAAGTTTCAAAGCCGGCAATACTTGATACGAAACGGCGAAATCAATACCTTTATTAGTGAATTGACCGCTGTTTGAATTTAATTCGCCCCAATTAACCGGCGCGAGAATCATATTTTTTCCCTTAGCGTAAAAAGCGGTTAATTCCAATTGAAGCTTGTTATTCCAAAGCGATTGTAAATAGGAAACATCAAAATTATTCATTTCTTCCGGTTTCAAATCGGGATTAGCGCCTCCCCACGGACTGAACATGTCGTTGATATTCGGACTTCTAAATCCTTTGGAAGCCGATGCTTTCAAACTTGCCTGATTGTTAATTTGATAGGCGATTCCGCCTTGAGGCACCCATTCGTTGCCATATCCTTCATTGTTTTCCAAACGAATACCGGCATTGAGCGTTAATTTATCAAACAGCGTTTGTTGCACAACGGCATAACCGGCAAATTCATTTACTTTTTTATCGTCAAACAAAGATTGGGTTTCGTTGCCGTTGAAATCTTCATTCCAAGCCCTTCCTCCCCATTGTTTGGCATCCACGCCAACCGTAAATAAGTTGCCGTCAATCAAACGGAAAGATTCATATAAAGCAATTCCATAGTTAAAATCGCTTGACATGAAGTAAGCCGTTTGCGCCGGTGCGGTCGCTGCATGTCCGTCGTTAATTTTGTGTTTTCCATCGTTATAAAACGCTTGAACGGCGCCGCTCATTTTTTCGTATTTATTACTAACGGAAACGGAATAGGTGGAACGCAAGGCTTTCGCCCAATTTTCAAACATCGGCAAAGTGTTTGCTCCCGGATTATTCACTTTGAAATCGGCGATAATGGCATTTCCCGAAACATTCCAATTATCGGAAATTTCATATCCCAATTTAACATATCCATTATTGATGTAGAAAGCGGAATTGTCGCGTTGTCCATCTGTTTGGTCGCGGTTTAACGAAACGTAAGCATTGAATTTATCCTTTTTATACCCTGAACTGCCCATGAATTTCCATGTATCATACGAGCCATACATGATGCGGCCGTTTCCGTGAATGCCGTCTTCAGTGGCTTTTCGCGTAATCACATTGATTACGCCGCCCATGGCATTCGAGCCGTACAACAACGAGCCGGGTCCGCGAATGATTTCTACCCGCTCGGCATCCGAAGCCACATAAGCGTCGGCGATGTGATGACCGAAAACGCCTGCCCACATCGGTTGTCCATCGAAAAGCATGAGTACTTTATTTCCTTGTCCTACTCCGTGAATCGTTACCGTTCCCGCCGAACCGTTGTTGATTCCATAACCGGTTACACCCCGTTCGGTGACAAATACTCCCGGAACTTGTTCCGACAAAATGGACAAAACACCGGTTTCGGTACTTTCCTCAATGGTTTTGCGATTGACTACCGAAATGGTCAACGGCGCTTGATTGCGGTTGACTTCGGTTTTCGCCGTGGATACAACTACAACTTCCTTCAAAGGAATTGTATCATTCAACGTTGGATCTGTATCGGCAAACAGATTTGACACACAGCCGATTGTATAAAAAATAGCTAAAAATAAAGTAACACGTATATTCATAATCGTAACACTTTTTAGTAAAACGTTTGCAAAGGTAATACTTTTTTTGAAAAACGTGTTACTTTTTTGCGGAATATTTTAAAAAATTTAGTAAGCCGAGCCGGACAAATTGTTATTCGTCAAACGCATAACAAGAAATATTGTTCATTTATTCACAGGCAAAACATTGAAAATAATTCAATTAGTGCAATACCATTGCACTAATAAGAAGGGGTTGTATTGAAACAGCCTCTTCTTTCAATTTATGGAACAACTAACCGGAATCCTTCTTTAGGCACTGTTTGTATTCGGATATTCGGATCAAGAGAGAGATATTTTCGCAATGTACTAATGAAAACGTCTAAACTTCTGGATGGAAAATAATCGGAATATCCCCAAAATTCCTTCAGAATATCGCTACGTTTTACCAATTCTCCTTTTTTTTCATATAACATCCATAAAATATTGGCTTCTTTCGGCGTAAGTTTTTGTTTCTTATTTTCCCTCAAAAGAAAATGGGCATCCACATTGAAAATATATTCACCCAAGAAAACATCCCTTTCGTTATTTATGACAATTACCCTTTCTTTTGCCCTTTTCATAATTGCCTGAATATGAGCATCTATTTCGTCCGGTATATAAGGCTTTTTGATGAAATTATCTACATAGAGTTTGTAACCATCCAACACATCCTGTGCTTTGGTGCGGCCTGTTGCAAACAAAATTGGGATATCGCTGTCTTTTTGCCGAATAATTTGAACCATTTGTAATCCATTCATAACAGGCATTTCAATATCCGCAACAATTATATCCGGAGAAAAAGAAGAATAGGCATCCAATCCCTCTTTTCCATTTGATACGGCACAAATTTCGTATTTATTCGTTAATTCCAGACTTTCCTTGACTATGTAAGAAAAAGAAGGGTCGTCTTCCACAAAGAGTAATTTTATCTTTTGCATGTGAAAATAATTTGAAAGTTTGAAAATGTACCAATTTAAGAATTTTCATTCTCTATGGCGTTTACTAAACAGGTATGTTTCATGTAATTAATTTGTTTTTTTACCGGATAATCTCATTTTCTAATAATGTCAATAGAATGGGAAGCGTAATTGTAAACTCACTGCCTTCGCCTTCTTTACTTGACAAAGCAACAATTCCTCCATGTTTGCTAATAACTTGTTTGACGTAATTTAGCCCCAAACCAAACCCTGTGATTGAATTTCTTTTGATTTCCGCCCCTCGCTCAAACTGATCAAAGATTTTTAGCTGATCATTTTTCGAAATGCCAAATCCATTGTCTTTGATTTTGATATGCACATTCTTATCTACCACCTTACATGCTATATCTATTCGTACGGAATTGCCCGAATATTTGATGGCATTATCAAATAAATTGCTGATTGCATTGGTTAAGTGCAGTGAATCGGCATAAACAATTTCATCCTTCAAATCATATACAGCGTGAAATTCAACAGATTTTTCCCTGTTCACGCTATATTTATTGATTAAGGATTGAATTATCTGCGGCAAATCAACCGGCTCTTTATCTATTGCTATTTCTTTTTTGTTAATATAAGCAATCGTCAGAATCCGATTGACCATTGCCTGCAAATTAAGCGATTGTTCGATGGCAATCGCAATAAACTTATTTTTCGTTTCCGGCTTTTTGTCTAAAGCGCCCCTGCTTAATTGTGTCAAAACGGAATGAATACTGGATAAGGGCGTTTTCAAATCATGCGTGAAAGCCTGTGTAAAATTTTCTCTTAACAAAGCCATGTATTTTTCATTTCGATAAATTTTAACATCATATATCAAGCATACAAAAATAAACAGAATCATCAATAGCGATACCATTAAAACAGCGATCATATTTCTAATTACAACAGGAAAGGTAATACTTACAACAGCCTGAACCTTTGTTCCATTAACAATAGGAATAATATCCGTTTCAAAACCTTTGGTTATTTTTTGTCCTATGGCTTCAATAACGGTGTTGATAGAATCTGTGTAAATTATTTGATATTTTACAGGATATTCTGCTTTGTTCAGCATGGAAGAATAAATACTATCTAAATAGATTAAATTAATCGGTATGTTTTGCCCATATAATGCAATTTGCGTGAAATGGAAAAAAAATGATGATGCTTCTTCGTCTTTAACGGACCCATCTATAGTGGCAATTTCAACCATCTCTCCTTTATTTTCTGGTTTTGTTTTTTGATCGTTTCCCAACTCTCCTAATCTTAGCATCATTTCTTTTTCAAGCGCTTCTACAAATATTTTGTTTGTGGAATCTTTGACTTTAGTCAAATGCAACTGATAAGTATTATACAACCAAAGCGCTTGTAATCCTAACAAGCAAACAATGGCTATCATAAAAAAAACAAGAAATTTTGGACAGTTTCATTTGATTAAACAACTATAATGGTGCAAAGATATTATTATTATTTTACAATTGCAATTGATGTTAAGAAAAAAATAACATAAAAAATAACATTACCTTAACTTATATCTTTTATTAAAGTCCGTTCCTTTGCAGAGAAAATAGAAATAATAACTTTTAATAACAAATTTATGAAACAGAAAAATTCAAAGAAAGTATTGAGTGAAAAAAAGAACAATTGTAAGAAATTATTTATTCAACACATTGACAAATATGAAAGAGTTTAACAAGATGTACCAAGTTGTAAAAAAAATGGTGTTTACAAATAAATTTTTAAGTTGTTCATTATCAGCGATAATGTACTTCAATAAAATAAGTGGTTCAATTTCAACCGTTTTTATGGGGTCGGTTTTACCGTTTTTTCCAATATATGAAAGCAATTTACTGAAATTAAGCAACTTCCCTTTGTAAAGATATTGCAAAACCAACTGTCTGTAAGCAAATAATCAAAACGAATGCCTTTTGAAATCGCCGTGCGAATCATCAATATTACAGCTTGATTTCCTGACGCTGTTTATCAATCGGAAATTAATCCGGTACGCAAATTTTCGCCATGGAAAATTGGGGTTGTCAATAAAACGATAAAAAACGTCTTTTCCACATTTAAATATTTGATATAAAGCACTTTCTTTGTAATGTGAAATGTCTTTTATTTCAAACAGTGGAAAAAGAATCAAAAAAATAAACTTCTGAAAACCGGTATATTGAGTGTTTGATTTATCAACTGACCGAAACATTTGGTCGGAAATTTTCAAAGAACATAACTTTGTCAAAAGAGTTTGAATTGATTTTTCGTTTGAGCTGAAATAAGTTTTGAGTTCTGATATAATTGTTGTACTTTTGTGCTGTAACATAATTTTTTGTTTTTGATTTAACACCACAAAGTTACTGTTTTTTAGCGACTTATCAAAATATTATGCTACCTTTTTTATTGAAAATCAGCAGGTTTGGGTACTTGCGAAAGTTGAATTAGTATATTAAAATTAAATATTTAATAGATAATAATACATAACACATGAAAACAAAAAATATATATTTGTTTGTAGCAATTATTTTTACTTTAGTTTCTGTCTCATGGAATTACCATTTTGCAGATGCTGTAAAAAACTTTTATTCTATTTCTGAATGGGGTATCTACTTATTAGTTGTTCCTATTGCTTATTATTTCATAGCATTTTTTACCAAAAAATCTATAGATGCAAAGAAGGTTATGATTTTCATTACTATTGGGGTAATCATTCAAATACTATTAAATAGAGACTTAGCTAATAGTTTTTTTTGGCAAAAAGTATTCGCAACAATAATTGGAAATGGGATGATATGGGTAATTAATAAAGTGTTGCCATAAAAATGCAAAGGTTGCAATATGATCAAACTAATAAGAAATAAAAAAAATATTTATTGAGGGATTTGTTATAGGAATAATTTTGAGTTTAGGTGCAGTTGTAAGAAATTATTTATTCAACACATTGACAAATATGAAAGAGTTTAACAAGATGTACCAAGTTGTAAAAAAAATGGTGTTTACAAATAAATTTTTAAGTTGTTCATTATCAGCGATAATGTACTTCAATAAAATAAGTGGTTCAATTTCAACCGTTTTTATGGGGTCGGTTTTACCGTTTTTTCCAATATATGAAAGCAATTTACTGAAATTAAGCAACTTCCCTTTGTAAAGATATTGCAAAACCAACTGTCTGTAAGCAAATAATCAAAACGAATGCCTTTTGAAATCGCCGTGCGAATCATCAATATTACAGCTTGATTTCCTGACGCTGTTTATCAATCGGAAATTAATCCGGTACGCAAATTTTCGCCATGGAAAATTGGGGTTGTCAATAAAACGATAAAAAACGTCTTTTCCACATTTAAATATTTGATATAAAGCACTTTCTTTGTAATGTGAAATGTCTTTTATTTCAAACAGTGGAAAAAGAATCAAAAAAATAAACTTCTGAAAACCGGTATATTGAGTGTTTGATTTATCAACTGACCGAAACATTTGGTCGGAAATTTTCAAAGAACATAACTTTGTCAAAAGAGTTTGAATTGATTTTTCGTTTGAGCTGAAATAAGTTTTGAGTTCTGATATAATTGTTGTACTTTTGTGCTGTAGCATAATTTTTTGTTTTTGATTTAACACCAAAAAGTTACTGTTTTTTAGCGACTTATCAAAATATTATGCTACCTCCTTTATTGAAAATCAGCAGGTTTGGGTACTTGCGAAAGTTGAATTTCTTATTAATCCCCTTAAAAGAAAAAGTGATGAGCACCCGGAATTTTACAATAAAACAAAGTATATTGAGCAGGATGCGTAATTTCATTCTATCCTGTCTTCTGCTGACGGCAGCAATGCCAGCTCTGCAGGCGCAAACGATGACCTATCCGGTGCAGGTATATACGCAATTGATTCCGCCTTATACGCCTTTTGCTCCGGCATATTATTCCGGTTTTCAGGAAAAACTGAAAGTAACGCTGATTAATTCCGACATGCAGCAGCCGCTGCTGTCTGTTTACCTGCGGATGCGCATCACGTCATCTATTTTTTCGATAAACACGCCCGACG
>BNXY01000049.1 GCA_025999935.1 Bacteroidia bacterium
GGATCTGCATCGCAAATTAACTCGTCTACGATTGAAAGAAGACAAGCATCTAACGTAACAAAAACTTTACAAGGAGCCAGTGCGGGAAATGTTCCGCCGGATGCGCCGTCGCCGAAGAAATGGATTATCCGCCCAGCCGCGTTATGCGAATGCTTCAGACCAATGATGCGGAAAATTACCGGAAAATTCTGTCTTCCGAAAGCATTTGGCTGTGCGTTTCCTGCCAGAATTGCCTTACCCGTTGCCCAATGGAAATAGACATCCCGCAACTGATGGATTTTTTACGCGGAAAAGCGCTCGAAGAAAAAACGGTCAATGCCCAATCAAAAAACATTCTTTCTTTTCATCGGGCTTTCCTCGATTCGGTAAAATATACCGGACGGTTGTACGAAATCGGACTGATTGCTGGCTATAAAATGCGGACGTTCAACGTTCTCCAAGACATGGATATCGCACCCAAAATGTTTGCCAAAGGAAAACTGCCTATAATTCCCGAAATGGTAAAAGACAAGAGAAACATAAAAAGAATTTTCAAAAAAACGAATATCGAATAAAAATGAATGACCCTACGAAAACAGACAATTTAGTTACCGTTTTGACGGTTAATTATTCAGGAGAGTTTGCTATTATCAGAGGAAGGCTTGAGTCGGAAGGTATCGAATGTTTCGTACAGAATGAGTTAATCGCTCAGGCTTATACCAATGCAGCCGGAGGTATAAAACTTCAAGTGAGGGAAAGCGATGTTGAAAAAGCAGTCAAAATATTATTAGAAGACGGATGCCTTAAAGAGTCTGATTTGCAACCGTCTCAGGATTTATCAACGCTGCATAAAATTTTATCGAAAACACCTATAATAAAAAAGTTCTTTAACGATTAATATTACAAAATCTTTTTAATGAACAATAAGTTAGGATTTTACCCCGGCTGCTCCCTGAAAGGGACTTCTTCGGAATATGCACAATCGACTTTGGCTTTGGCAAAAGTATTTGATATAGAACTCGTGGAAATTGCGGATTGGAATTGTTGCGGAGCGACTGCCGCCCACAACCTCAGCCGCGAATTAGCCACCGCTTTGCCTGCAAGAATATTGGCCTTGGCGGAACAACAAGGGCTGACGGAAATCGTAGTCCCCTGCGCCGCCTGTTACAACCGGTTGAGTGTGACGCAACATGAATTGAATGAGGATGCTACGCTGAAAGCCAATGTTTCCAAAATTCTGAAATTACCCCTCGGCGGAAAAATTCAGATACTGAATGTGATGCAGTTTATCGAAAAATACATTGCCGGCCGAATCGAAGAAAAAACAACAAAACCCTTTGAGCAAAAAGTGGTTTGCTACTACGGATGCCTGTTGGTTCGCCCGCACAATATCTTGCAATTCGACCGCTTGGAAGACCCGCAATCCATGGACAATCTGATGCGGAAAATCGGAGCGACTTCATTGGATTGGGGTTACAAAACCGAATGTTGCGGAGCCGGATTTTCCGTTTCGCGCACCGATATTGTCGCCAAATTGTCCGGCAAAATTGTAAAAGATGCAAAAGACCGCGGCGCAGAAGCCATTATCGTCGCCTGCCCCATGTGTCAATCGAATCTCGACATGCGCCGTCCGCACATAGACAGTTTTTTGCGTATAAAAACAAATATTCCGGTCATGTATATAACCCAAGCAATGGGTTTAGCAGTTGGATTAAGTTCCAAAGAATTGGGATTGCAAAAATTATTTGTAGCGCCAACCTTCGCTTCGCCTAATTAATAAAATTCAATAATGACAACAACAATCCTCCTCATAATCCTCATCGTCCTTATAATCCTTAATATCTTCCTGACAATCACGAAGAAGCAAAAGGATAATTCGGAAGACCTGAAAACCAATTTCATTAAATTGGATACCGGTATCTCAAAGGTTGACCCATTGATTCGGGACGAATTTGGGAGAAATCGCGAGGAGAGTCAGAAATCTTTCAAAGAGAATCGCGAAGAATTAAACAATTCTTTCAAATTATTGGGCGATACGCTGACGAAAACCGTTAGCGAACTTTCCAACACCCAAAAAGGACAATTTGAAACTTTCTCCAACCGGCAGGAACAAATCAAAAAGGATTCGGAAATTAACCTGAAAGAAATCAGGGAAACCGTGGAGAAGAAACTCCAAATTTTGCAGGAAGAGAACAGCAAAAAATTGGACGAAATGCGCAAAGTGGTGGACGAAAAATTGCAGGAAACCGTGGAAAAACGTTTCAATGAATCGTTCAAACTCATCAGCGACCGCTTGGAACAGGTGCACAAAGGCTTGGGCGAAATGCAATTGCTCGCTTCCGGTGTCGGCGACCTGAAAAAAGTATTGACCAATGTGAAAACGCGCGGAAATCTCGGCGAAATCCAATTGGGCGCTATTCTCGAACAAATTTTATCGCCGGAACAATACGAACAAAACGCCATCATCAAGGAAGGTAGTCAGGAACGGGTGGAATACGTCATCAAATTACCCGGAAAAAACAACGACAACAAATCCCTGTTGCTTCCGGTCGATTCCAAATTTCCCAACGAAGATTACCAGCGTTTGCTCGAAACTTACGAAAATATCGCCAATCTAACCCCGCGTGATATAGAAATCATTACCAAACAATTTGAAAATTCGGTAAAGAAAAATGCCAAGGATATTCGCGATAAATACATCAATCCGCCTGTCACAACAGATTTTGCCATCATGTTTGTGCCCACGGAAGGATTGTACGCCGAAATTTTGCGCCGAACAGGACTTTTTGAAATCTTGCAACGGGATTTCAAAATCACAGTGGTCGGCCCAACCAATTTAGTCGCTTTTTTGAGCAGTTTGCAAATGGGTTTCAAGACCTTAGCCATCGAAAAACGTTCCAGCGAAGTCTGGGAGATATTGGGCGCCGTCAAAACGCAATTCAGTACATTCGGCGACATTCTGGAAAAAACGAAAAAGAAATTGCAACAGGCCGCCAGCGTAATCGACCAGGCAGGCGTGAAGTCGAGAGCCATCGAACGGAAGTTGCGAAACGTGCAGGAATTACCTTCTGAACAAACGATTGAACTGCTCGGCGAAGCCATTGAAATAGAAGAAGACAGCCGGGTGAAAACAGATGATGATGACGAATAAAAAAGCAAAAACGCTCATATATGAATGATAGAATAAATAAATATTTGGAAGACATTTTGATTGCTGTTGATGAAATAGAAAGTTTCTTAAAGAATTACTAAAATAATTATGTCAAAAATAGGAGTATTTGTCTGCCATTGCGGCGAAAACATCGGAGCGACAGTCGATTGTGAAAGAGTAGCAAACACCGCTTCCCAAATGGAAGGCGTGGAATTTGCCACCGATTATAAATATATGTGTTCCGAACCGGGACAATCGAGAATCAAAGACGCTATCCGTGAAAAAGGATTGGACGGCGTAGTCGTTGCCGCCTGTTCGCCGCGCATGCACGAGCCGACATTCCGCAAAACCTGCGCCGAAGCGGGACTCAACCCGTTTATGTGCGAAATGTCGAACATCCGCGAACATTGTTCGTGGGTGCACGAAAAAGGCGAAGAAACGACGGAAAAAGCTGTTGACCTTGTGCGGATGCTGGTCGAAAAAGTGAAACGCAACAAACCGCTGAACCCGATTAAAGTGCCCATTACCAAAAAAGCCTTGATCATCGGTGGCGGGATTGCCGGCATACAGGCGAGCCTCGACATTGCCAACGCCGGACAAAAAGTTATCCTCGTCGAACGCGATCCGTCGATTGGCGGTCACATGTCGCAACTTTCGGAAACTTTTCCCACGCTCGATTGCTCGCAATGTATCCTCACGCCCCGGATGGTCGATGTGGCGCAACATCCGAATATCACGCTGTATTCGTATGCCGAACTCGAAAAATTGGAAGGTTTCATCGGTAATTTCAAAGCGACTATCCGCTTGAAAGCCAAAAGCGTGGATTACAAACTGTGTACGGGTTGCGGCGCATGCACTACCAAGTGCCCGACGAAAAAAATCCCCAGCGAATTTAATGAAGGATTGGGTTTGCGCACAGCTATCTACACGCCTTTCCCGCAAGCAGTTCCGAATAAGCCGGTTATCGACCGAAAAAATTGCCGTTATTATCTAACAGGCAAATGTAAAGTCTGCGAAAAAATATGTCCCACGGGCGCCATTCAATTTGACAGAGAAGATGAATTTATTACGGAAGATATTGGCGCTGTGGTACTTGCTACCGGTTTCAATGTACTCAAAACTGATTTCTTTCCCGAATACGGTTATGGAAAATACACCGACGTTATCACCGGCTTGCAGTTCGAACGCTTGGCTTCGGCGTCCGGGCCTACCATGGGCGAAATTCGCCGCCCGTCGGATGGAACGATTCCTAAAAAAATTGTATTCATCGCCTGCGCAGGTTCGCGCGACCCGGCAAAAGGGATTCCGTATTGTTCCAAAATCTGCTGTATGTACACCGCGAAACATGCCATGTTGTATCAACACAAGGTTCACGACGGCGAATCGTATGTCTTTTACATGGATATTCGCGCAGGCGGCAAAAATTATGAAGAATTTGTGCGTCGCGCCATTGAAGAAGACGGCGCAAACTATGTGCGCGGACGTGTGGCGCGCATTTACGAAAAAGACGGCAAATTGATTGTTAAAGGCGTGGATACGCTTTTGGATGCCAAACCGGTTGAAATTGAAGCGGATATGGTGGTGCTTGCTACTGCGGGCGTTTCCAATTGCGGTGCGGAAGAATTGGCGCAAAAATTGCATGTTTCTTACGATCCTTACAAATTCTTTGCAGAAGCGCATCCCAAATTGAAACCGGTAGAAACCAATACGGCAGGGATTTACCTTTGCGGCTCCTGTCAAGCGCCGAAAGATATTCCCGATACGGTAAGTACGGCGTCGGGTGCGGCAGCCAAAGTTATAGGCTTGTTTTCCAATGCCGAACTGACACGCGAACCGACCATTGCGGTGGTCAACCGCATCGCAACGCACGATGTTTCGACCTGTGTCGGTTGTTTCCTCTGTGAAACGGCTTGCCCTTATCAGGCTATTGAACACGAAGAAATCAAAAACCGTGCAGGCGAAGTGATAAAAACAGTAGCGCGGGTCAACCCCGGTTTGTGCCAGGGTTGCGGAACCTGCGTGTCGTTTTGTCGCTCCAAGTCCATTGATATTCAAGGATTTTCCAACGAGCAGATGTTTGCGGAAGTGATGTCTGTCTTGGAGAATTAAGTCTGAATAATTCCGACCGAATGAACAGAAGAAGCCTTGTTTGCCTGATACTTTTTTTACCATTGCTGTTACTCTTTAACTGTCAATGGAAACCGACCGACAAATTATTGTCGGAAGCAGAGGAAGCTATGGAAACACATATTGATAGCGCCAACCTAATTTTGGATGGAATTTCTCATCCCGAACAATTGTTGGGAGAGCAACAGGCACGGTATTGTCGGATGAAAGCCGTATGCCTTATCAACTTATTCATGCAGTGGTCGGTAGCCGACTCTTTGAACAATATTGCACTGAATTATTACCGGCAGATAAACGATACCGTCCGCTTGAAAAATACCTTGTTCCTGTCGGGTCGTATCAGTTTGAATGTAGGTAAACTCGACAAAGCCATCAGCCTGTTTATGGAATTGAATGATATAGCCTCCCGAAATGAGCAATATTGGAATTTAGCATATTACAATTACCTGATTTCTCAATGCTACCTGAATAAAAATGAATATGAAAACGCATTGAGTTTCTCAAAAAAGTCCGTGTATCATACCAATGAACAAGATACCATCAATGCTCCTTACTATTACAAACAGACCGGAGCCATTTATGCGCAAATGAATGAGATAGATTCGGCATTGGCTTACTACAAAAAAGCCGGAGAAATCGCATTAAAAAATGTCAATCCGGAGCGGTTTGTCAGTTTTTTATTCAATGACATCTCCAACCTGCTGCTATCGAACAATGAATTTGAAAAAGCGCTCGAATATGTCGATTTAAGCATTAATTACAGGGCAAATAGAAAAGATATTTCCCTGTTCAACCTGACGAAAGCCCGTGTATTTCTTGCCACAAATAAAACGGATTCCGCCCGGTTTTATCTGGAGCGAACTATTGAATCATCTGAAAATGGACACATTACGATAATGGCTTACCGGCATTTATCCGATTTGTATAAAATTACCGGAAACTATGAATTGGCCTTATACAAAATGCTTAATCACAAGGAATTATTTCAAGAAGAAGAAAACGCTATCGATTTGGATTTATTGGCGCAACAATATCGGGAAGAACAACTTAAAAATGAAAATAATGAGCTGAAATTAGCCAAAAAGGAAAGGGAACTCTACCTGCTTACCGTCACTTTCCTGATAACTATTGCGGCTATCATTCTTTGGTTTTTTTACTCGGAAGAAAAGAAGAAAAAAAGAATCCGGGAACAACAGCAAAGAGAACATACTTTGAAAGACCAAGCCAAAATTACCGAACACGAAAACCGCTTGCTGAAACAGGAAAATGAACTGAGCCAGTTGCGTGAAAAAACGGCTGTTTTGCGCGAATCTCTTTTTCGGAAAATGTCTGTTTCCGGAAAAATTCCTTCTTTGGTGGATGTTTCGGATAATCATTCCAAAGAACCATCCCACAAAAGAATCAGTCTGGAAGAACCAGATTGGACTGAATTAATCCAAACTACCAACACCTTGTTCAACGGATTTTCCTCCCGCCTGAAAAAAGAATATCCCGCTTTATCCACTGAAGATATTGGTTTTTGCTGTCTATTGAAAATCAATGTTTCCATGCAGGATTTAGCCGATATTTACTGCATTTCCAAAGCCGGAATTACCAAACGAAAAACACGGATGAAAAAGGAAAAGTTTAAAATATCCGATAATTTAATTGATTTAGATGATTTTTTATTGAAATATTAATTTACTTGTCCGCTAAAAAACAATATGATTTATTTATAAATAACTAATAACAAGATAAATAAATAATTTTATTTGTCCGCCTATTTTTTTGCTGAAAGAAACAATACATGCTACTTTTGCAAAAGTTTATTGATTTTTTTAACTTAAAACAATTTTTATCATGAAGCAAAGAATTTTGAAAACAACAATCTGTTTATGTCTAATGTTTGCATGTGCCATTTCAGGCTATTCTCAAATTAAATCTTTAGCGAAAAGCAAACAGGTAGCGAAAAAAACAAATGATCTGACCGTGTGCGACCGCACGCTCTTGAGTGAAACTGTTACAATTCCATTGAGCGATTTGACCGAAGAACTGCAAATTATAAAATTGGACGATGCCGATGCTGCATTAGTGAAAGAAACCGAGGTGGAAATCAGTGATAACTATATATTAATTAAAGGAGATAGAGAAATTCCTTATAAATTATTTGACAAAAAGACCGGAAAGTTTCTAAACAATATTGGCTCTTTCGGACAAGGCCCAAATGAATATCAAAACGTTTACGACCAACAAATTGACGAAGTAAACAACCGGATTTATCTGCTGCCTTGGCAAGCCAAGAAAATATTGGTTTATGATTTGAAAGGCAAAGTTTTAGACCCGATTCCTTTATGCAACCAAGCGCCAAAAGGAAAATTCAAAGTGAACACTAAAGCGGCTACAGTCATCGTTTCCGTACTTCCGTTTACCGGCGTTCCGGCGGTCGTTTGGCAACAAACTACCGATGGACAATTATTAAAATCCATCGCTCCCGGACATATTGCATTAACCCCGGATTTCAGTAATGAAGTATATGCCTTTAAAACAGATAATAACTACGATTTTCATATTTTTTCATTTGTACCCAGAGTCGACTCGCTTTACCGTTATAATCCCATTCAAAATAAATTGATTCCTTTGTTTACCTTAGATTTCAAAAATCGGGAACGAACAATTCATAACTATTCCGAATTACCCAATTATTACATGGGAGACCTTGCTGAACCAAAAAAAATATCAAAAAACCGTACGATTACTCAAAATCAACGAGATTACATCATTGATAAAAAAACGTTGAAAGGTTCTTTCTTCAAATTGGAAAATGATTTTCTTGGAAATGTTGAAATTACTTACCCTACTTACCGTTTTAGCAGCGAATATTACGTCCGTAACGTTGATCCGGGAAATTTAAAGGATGAATTGGAGAAAACGCTTAATTCAGGGCAAAAATTAACGCCCGAACTCCGCGCCAAATTGACAAAACTCAAAAATTCAATTACAGACAACGATAACAATTATATTTTGTATGCAAAGTTGAAAAAATAAATTTTAATGAAAAATAGATAGATATTAAATAAATTTATTTACATTTGCAACCATTAACATACAATTATCCATGAAAGCACCTTGGTTTTGTTGCATTCTTTGCATTTTACTTTTATCCTGTTCTTCCAAAAAAGAAGAAGCAGACGAGGGGAACGTTTCGACCGTTTTGCCCGACGAACAGAATGTAGTGCGCGTTATGCGCTTGGAAATGACCGATTTCCAACATGAATTAATTGCCAATGGCACGATTTCCGCCCAAAAGAAAGCAGATTTGCGGTTCCAGACTTCGGAAAATGTGGTCGCTATCTATGTCAAAAACGGCGACCGCGTGACCAAAGGCCAGAAAATCGCCATGCTTGACCAGTTCAAACTGCAAAACACACTGAATCAGTCTAAAGACAACCTCCAACGCGCCTGGCTCGATTTGCAGAATGTATTGATCGGACAAGGCTATTCCCTAAGCGATACGGCCGGCGTACCCAAAGAGATTATGCAATTGGCCAAAGTGAAAAGTAATTACGACCAAAGCGCCAACCAGTACGCTTTGGCGGAATACAATCTGGAAAATTCCGTTTTGTACGCGCCTTTCGACGGTGTTGTGGCCAATTTGTTTACCAAAATTTACAACTACCCCAACGCTTCCGAACCTTTTTGCACTATCCTCGACAACAACCGGCCGGAAACAGATTTCAGGGTATTGGAAAGCGAATTGCCTTTCCTCCGCGTAGGCGATAAAATCCACGTTTCGCCGTTTTCTGCAAACGATTATTCCTGCGAGGGGCAAGTCGTCGAAATCAATCCTTCCATCGACAAAAACGGAATGGTGTTGGTAAAAGCGCTTATCAACAACCCAAAAAACCAACTTTACGACGGCATGAATGTGAAAATTTACTTGCAACGTTCGCTCGGCAAACAATTGGTCATTCCCAAAGGCGCGTTGGTGCTTCGTTCCAATAAGAAAGTGGTGTTTACGCTGAAAAACGGATACGCCCAATGGGTTTACGTCCAAACCGGTCTTGAAAATTCCAGCGGCTATGTGGTCACTGAAGCCCTTGCAGAAGGCGACAGTGTAATCTATGAGGGCAATATCAATTTGGCGCACGAAACCCCTGTAGTCGTTATCGAATGATAAGATTTCTCATTACCCGCCCCATCGCCGTATTCATGGCATTTACGGCGTTTTTTATACTCGGCGTCATTACCTATTTGAATGTCCCGGTTTCCTTGTTGCCCGATATCGCCATCCCCGAAATTACCGTGCAGGTATCAGGAAAAAACCAGTCGGCGCGGGAATTGGAAAATACGGTGGTTAGCCCCATCCGGCAACAATTGCTCCAAATCGGGAAAATGCGGGACATCCGCACCGAGACACGCGACGGGAACGCCATTATCCGTCTTAGCTTTGAATACGGAGTCAATACGGATTTGGCTTTTATCGAAGTCAATGAGAAAATTGATGCGGCCATGAACTATATTCCCCGCGAAGTGGAACGCCCGCGGGTAATCAAGGCCAGCGCTACCGATATTCCCGTATTCAATCTTAATTTGACGTTGAAAGAGGATGGCTCTTTTAATCAGGGGATTGCAGGTCAAGCCCGCAATGACAATTCCGATGACTTGACGGCTTTCCTTGATATGTGCGAACTTTCCGAAACGGTTATCAAACGGCAAATCGAACAATTGCCCGAAATTGCCATGGTGGATGTTACCGGTTTAATTAATAAAGAAGTGCTTATTCAACCCGACAACAAACTGCTCGCTACCACCGGCATCGAACTTTCCGAGATAGAATCGGCCTTGAACAACAACAACATCGAACCGGGAAGCATGATTGTCCGTGACGGATTTTATGAATACAACATCAAATTTTCGGCAGTATTGCGCACCGTCGAAGACATCCAAAATATTTATCTGCGGAAAAACAATAAAATTTTCCAACTGAAAGACCTTGCCCAAATAGAAATTGCTCCGGAAAAGGAAAAAGGACTGGCGCTCTACAATGGGAAACGGGCGATTACGCTGGCAATTATCAAACAGGCAGACGAAAATATGTCTAAAATGCAAGGCTCGCTGAACAAAGTCATCGATCACCTGAAAAAAAGTTATCCGGAAATCGAATTTGATGTTTCGCAAAACCAAACAGAGTTGTTGGATTATACCATTTCCAATTTGCAACAGAACCTGATTCTGGCTTTTATCTTCGTATGTTTGGTTTCCATTATTTTCATGCGCGATGTCAAATCGCCGTTGATTATCGGCCTCTGCATGTTTATTTCGTTGATTATCAGTCTGATGTTTTTCTATCTCTTCCACGTTTCCCTCAATGTGGTTTCCCTGACCGGATTAATTCTCGCGCTGGGGATGATGATTGACAACTCCATCATCGTAACCGACAACATCGGGCAATACCGCCAAAAAGGCCTGTCCATCGACGAAGCCTGCATCAAAGGAACCAACGAAGTGATTGCTCCCATGCTCAGTTCGGTGTTTACCACCATCTCAGTGTTTGTTCCGCTCATTTTCCTGAGCGGAATCGCCGGCGCTATCTTCTACGATCAGGCATTTTCGGTTACCGCAGGATTGTTGGTTTCATACGTTACGGGAATCATGTTGCTGCCGGTGCTGTACAAAATAGTGTTTTCGACCCGAAAAGCGAAAGCCAGAGAGCAAGCCGCAAAGGATGCTTTGTCCTTGCCGTTGCAGCCGGAACCGCACGAAGAAAAAATTTCCGTCGTTGATAAATTTTACGATGCCGGGATCGAATGGGTTTTCGCTCATAAAGTACTCACAACCATCATCATGATTGGGGTACTACCCTTGTGTTTCTGGATGTTTAACTATATCCCGAAAGAAAAAATGCCGGACATCAGTCAAAATGAATTATTAGTCAATATCGAATGGAACGAAAACATACACATCGGAGAAAACGATAGCCGCACACGGACTTTCCTCGCAGCTATCGACAGTCTGACCATAGAACATTCGGCCTTGATTGCTCAACAACAATTCCTGTTGAACCGCGAACGGGAACAAACCTCGTCGGAATGTCAGGTCTATTTGAAAACGCCGAAGAAAAAGGACATCCACAATATGAAAAAAACGGTAGAAACTTATTTTTCAAAACATTATCCGGATGCCATCATCACATTTTCTCCGATGGGAACCATCTTTGAGAAAATCTTTACTACCGGCGAGCCTGATTTGACTGTGGAATACTATGTCAAAAATCGGACGGAAGCGCCCGATGCACAAGCCATTCGCACCTTAGAAAATGAAATGAAACAGGCCACCGGCGAAGCGCCCTCCGGCGTATCTTTCCAAAAACAGTTGAATTTGCATATCGACCGTGAAAAGCTGCTGCTGTATAAAGTTTCCTACAATGAAGTCTATCAGGCGTTAAGAACCGGCTTCAAGGAAAATCAATTTTCTGTGCTCCGTTCCTACCAGCAATACCTGCCCATCGTTTTGGGAAGTGAAGAACAAAACGTGCGTGAAGTCATTGATAACATCCTGATTTACACATCGTATGACGAATATGGGCAGAGAAACCGCCTCCCCCTCAGCGCTTTCATATCCACCACGCCTGCCGAAGATTTAAAAACCATCGTCGCCGGTAAAAACGGAGAATATGTTCCTATGGAATTTTATGATACGCAGCAGGTTGAAAAAATCATGCGCGTTGCGAAAGAGAACGTCAGCCAAAGCAAACTTTGGGAAGTGGATTTTTCGGGCACCTTCTTTTCCAATCGAAAAATGATTAACGAATTGCTAATCATCTTGTTCATATCCATCCTGCTGATGTTTTTCATTCTGGCCGCCCAATTTGAAAGTTTCGTACAACCACTGATTGTGCTTTTGGAAATACCCATTGACGTGGCGGCATCCATAGGCTTGCTGATTGTACTCGGACACACTCTGAACCTGATGTCTGCCATCGGAATCGTGGTCACTTGCGGTATTATCATCAACGACAGTATCCTGAAAGTGGACATGATGAATCAATTGCGCCGCGAAGGTTATCCGCTGATGGTAGCCATCCACGAGGCCGGTCGCCGTCGCTTGAAAGCCATTTTGATGACGAGTTTGACCTCTATTGTCTGTATGGCGCCGCTTCTTTTCAGTTATGATATGGGGTCGGAATTGGAAAAACCGCTGGCTATCGCTACCATCGGCGGTATGATTATCGGAACGCCGGTCAGTTTGTTTGTGGTGCCGTTGGTATATTGGCGGATTTATAGAAATAAAGAATTAAAAGACTAAGAATGATGATACAGATAATCAATAACTACAGCACTATTTGCAGGGGATTGCCGGTCAAGCCTGCAATGACGATAATAATTGCGCTTTGCCTTTCTTTTACCGCCAAAGCGCAGCAAACCGGCGCTGTCGAACTGAGTTTGAACCGCACCATTGAGATTGCAACCGACAGTTCGCTTCAGGCATTCAGCGCTAAAAATCTTTATCAGGCGAATTATTGGGCATTCCACTCATACAAGGCGGCGCGGCTCCCGTCTCTGAGTCTGACCATGACACCGCTGCAATACTACCGCGATATTACCCGTCGTTATGATTCGGAAGAAAATGTAGATATTTTCCGCGAACAACAATCCTTGTATTCATCCGGCAATCTATCTATCCGGCAAAACTTTGATTTGACGGGGGGGACGTTTTTTCTTGATTCGGAATTGGGTTATATGCGTAATTTTGGAGATAACGTTTATTCTCAATACACAACGGTTCCCATCCGGATAGGATATAGCCAGAATTTATTCGGATTCAACAGTTTCAAATGGGAAAAACGAATTGAACCGCTCAAATACGAGAAAGCGAAAAAACAATACCTCTACAACAGGGAAGCTATTTCGGAAACCTCATCCGAATATTTCTTCAGTTTAGCCATGGCGCAAACCGAATACGATATGGCTGTCGATAACGTATCTTCGAGCGACACCCTTTACCGAATCGGCGAGGAACGGTATAAAATTGCAGCTATCTCACAAAACGAGTTACTCACATTGAAATTGGATGCCATCAATGCCAAAAACAACCTGAAAAAATCGGAAATCGACTTGAAACGCGCCATGTTCGCTTTTGTTTCCTACTTGAATATGGATAAGGAAACATCGGTAAGATTAGCATTACCCAATCGCCCCAAAAACATGGAAATACCGGTCGATGCCGCCCTGGATTACGCCCGTGAAAACAATCCGGATTTTATCGGGAACCGGCAAGAAATCTTGGAATCCGAACGGGAGGTTGAACGAACAAAGAAAAGTTCCGTTTTTGACGCTTCCTTTCGGGCAAGTATCGGTTTTAACCAAGTGGCGAACACATTTGCCAACGCCTACCAAAATCCCAGCCAACAGGATGTGGTTTCCATTGGTTTTACCATTCCGTTGGTAGATTGGGGCGTCAGGAAAGGGCGGGCTAACATGGCTCGCAACAACCTGAACGTTACAAAAATATCCGTTCAACAAAAAGAACAGAACTTGGAACAAGACGTCGTTATGACCGTCAATGACTTTAATGTTCAGCAAGATATGATAAGCAGTGCGGAAGAAGCGCTCGAATTGGCCAACAGGACGTACAACACCACCAAGGAACGTTTCATCATCGGGGCTGCCGACATCAACAGCTTGACACTTTCGTTAGACCGGCAGAAAGTAGCGCAGAGAAATTACATCTCTTTCCTGAAAAATTATTGGTCAAGTTATTATAAAATACGCAAACTGACCTTGTTTGATTTTGAAAAGAATGAAGCGCTGTCGGCGATATTCGACCACGAAATGAATGTAGGAACAAGATAAAGAAACATGAAGCAGAAAATACCATCTTTTTCCATCATACTGGGATTTGTCTGCCTAACCCTGGTAGGCTTGGCGCTTGTACCGTTGCTGCCCGTGAAACTGTCGCCTTCACAAACCTTGCCGCAAATAAACGTTAATTTCAGTATGTCCGGCAATGCTTCCCGCGTGGTGGAAATAGAAGCCACATCGAAATTGGAAGCCATGCTGAGCCGGATAAAAGGAGTGGAAACCATCCGTTCCGTTTCGGGAAACGGATGGGGAAGCATCAATATCCGCTTCGACAAACACATCAATATCGACATCGCCCGTTTTGAAGTCTCTACCGTCATTCGCCAAACTTGGCCGGATTTACCGGAAACAATGTCTTATCCAACCATCTCGTTGACCCGTTCCGACGAAGATGCCAACCGCCCTTTTTTGAGTTATACCATCAACGCGCCTGCCAATCCCATTATCATTCAACAGTATGCGGAAAACAATATCAAACCGAAATTAGCGCAAATTGCCGGTGTAAGCCAAATTAATGTGAGTGGATCCATGCCTATGGAATGGCGCTTGGAATATGATTACAAACAATTGGAAACGCTTGGTTTAAGCATGGAAGACATTCGATTTGCCATCAATAATTACCTGAGCAAGGAGTTTTTGGGAACCGCCACCATTGCTTCCTCCGGCGATAAGGGAGAAACCGAATGGATACGGTTGGCGCTCATACCGGAAAAATCGGGAGATGAAAACTTTAATCCCGCCCTGATTCAAGTGAAAAATGTGGACGGGAAAATAATTTCTTTGGATCAATTGATTACGATTTCCCATTTGGAACGAGAAGCGCGTAGTTATTACCGCATCAACGGCCTAAATTCGATCTCTCTCTCCATTATTTCCGACGAAAATGCCAACCAATTGGAGTTAAGCCGCAAAGTAAAAGATAAACTGAAAGAAATCAAAGCCTCGTTTCCGGCAGGCTATGAAATGCACGTGGGTTATGATGCTACGGAATTCATACAAAGGGAATTGGAAAAGGTGTATTTCCGCAGTGGACTGACTTTGCTGATTTTGCTGTTTTTCGTATTGATTATCTATCGAAGTCTTAAATACCTGCTGTTGATATTTTTATCCCTATTTATGAATATCGCCATTGCTATCACATTCTATTATTTCAGTGGATTGGAGATACAACTGTATTCCTTGGCCGGAATTACCATTTCACTCACTTTAGTGATTGACAATACGATAGTCATGTCGGATCAGATTATCCGAAGGCACAACCGGATGGCCTTTCTGGCTATCCTGACGGCTACGGTTACCACCATCGCCTCTTTGGCAATCATCTTTTTCTTGGACGAAAAAATCCGGCTGAACTTATTGGATTTCTCCATGGTAATTATCATCAATCTCGCCGTTTCACTGTTTATCGCTTTGTTTTTGGTACCTGCGCTGATTGAAAAACTGAAAATGAAAAAGACGGCGAAGACTAAAAAGCAGAACTTCATCGCTCGACTGTTGTCCGGCATAGGCTCCAGCCTGCGCCGAACAGACCAAATTGGTCGAACACGCAGCCGGAAGCGTAAACCGGTACTCTTTTTCTTCAACCGGTTTTATGCCGCTTTCTGCCGTTTTACCTGGCGTTGGCGGGTTCCGGTTTGTATTTTTATTATTTTAGCATTCGGTTTACCGGTATTTTTACTGCCGGATAAAGTTAAGAAAGAAGGAAAATGGGGAGAGTTTTATAACAAAACCTTGGGTTCGACCGTTTACAAAGAAAAAATCAAACCCTACTCAGACGCCTGTCTGGGAGGAACTTTACGACTTTTCGCCCAAAAGGTTTTTACCGGAAGCTATTTTGCCGGTAGGGGAGAGCAAACGTCAATTTACATCACAGCCACGCTGCCCAACGGATCTACCGTTCCCCAGATGAATAACTTAGTGCAACGGATGGAACAATACATCAGTCAATTTCCGGAAGTGCAACTGTTTCAAACAAATATCAATAGCGCCCGCAGAGCCAATATCAGCGTCCAATTTACAAAAGAAAGCGAACGAACCGGTTTCCCATATCTCCTGAGGTCGAAACTGATTACTAAAGCGCTGGAATTAGGCGGCGGCAGTTGGACGATTTCCGGTTTGGGCGACGGTTTCAGCAACAATGTTTCGGAATATGCCGGTTTCTATCGGGTTATATTACACGGATTCAATTACGATGAATTGACGGAATTAGCAGCAAAATTCAAAGTGAAACTATTGGGAAACCGACGTATCAAAGAAGTAAACATCGCTTCTGAATTTTCTGATTATAAAGATGATTATCAGGAATTTATCTTCAATCTGAACCGCGAACGCTTAGCACAGGAAAATATTCAACCCATTCATTTGTTCAATACTCTAAAACCTACATTCGGGCAGGAAATTCCGGCGGGTACGCTGCCGGGAGAATACGGTTTGGAAAGAATTGTGCTCCATTCCAAGCAATCGAAAGAATATGACATCTGGAGTCTCAACAACATTCCGGGAAAAACAAGCAACGGCAAAGAATACAAACTGAAAGAATTAGCCGATTTGATAAAATCCCAAGCGCCCCAACAAGTTGTCAAAGAAGACCAGCAATACAAACTTTGCTTGCAATACGAATACATTGGCGCCAGCGAGCAAGGAAGAAAAGCGCTGGAAATATATATTGAAGAATTTAAAGAAGAACTTCCTATGGGATATACCATTGAAAATCAACAGCGATATGGGTATTGGAGCCGTGAAGATTCTAAACAGTACAGCTTATTGTTGCTGATTTTTGTCATTGTCTATTTTATGTGCAGCATTTTGTTCAATTCGCTGAAACAACCGTTTTCGGTTATTTTCGTCATTCCCATTTCTTTTATCGGTATCTTCCTGACTTTCTATCTGTTCCGGCTAAATTTCGACACCGGAGGATTCGCTTCATTCATCCTGTTGTGCGGATTATCCGTCAATGCCAATATTTACATACTCAACGAGTACAACAATATCTTGAAAAAACGGAATATTTCTCGGCTCAACGCCTACATCAAAGCATGGAACGCCAAAATCAGTCCGATTTTCCTGACGGTCATCTCCACCATTCTCGGCTTTATTCCTTTTATGATTGGCTACAAGGAATCTTTCTGGTTCCCCCTCGCAGCCGGCACCATCGGCGGACTTATCGTATCCCTGTTGGGGACTTTCTGCTTTTTACCGCTGTTTATGGGTGTGGCAAATGATACGCGCCTATCTCCTCATGATATGCCGAAAGAAATTTTATAGTCATATTAAGTTCTAATTTTTAAAACAACTCTTTTGACAACCTAAGCCGATACATCGTCAACAATAAGGGTTATGCAAATTATGGAGATGAAAACATCCGGTGAGGAAAAAACATTACCTTATGCTATAAAAAAACCAAGACGTATTTTGTCGTTGTTTATACTTATCTTTGCAGTCGGGAAATAAAAAAACAAACGGAACAGTATTGACACCCGAAATGTAATAAGGGTGATTTTGAGGTTTTGAAATTGGATTAAAAAAATAAGTATGATAAATGGCTTAAATTTGATTTTTCAGATTATAAAATGGCAAAAATGCTTCTATTAGCAATAAAAGTTGGGAAGAAAAACGAGAACGCTTTTGCACTGGCTCATACAATGAAATTGCAATTAGCAAATATGAGAAATGGGATATGAAAACGAAAGAATTAGGATTTATGTTATACACAAGATAATATGACTGACTTTGCCGCCATAGATTTTGAAACCGCCAACTACAACCCCTCAAGCGTTTGTAGTGTAGGCGTTGTGATTGTCCGTAACGGTCAAATCACAGAAAAGATTTACCGTTTAATCCGCCCAGAACCGGAATGGTATTCGTATTGGAACACGCAAATTCACGGACTGACAGCCGAAGATACGGCAAATGCGCCCGTATTTTCCGATGTTTGGGCAGAAATCGCACCGAAAATTGCAGGTTTGCCTTTGGTGGCGCACAACAGCCCTTTCGATGAGGGCTGTCTGCGGGCGGTGCATCGCGTTTATCAAATGGATTATCCCGATTATGCGTTTCATTGCACTTGTCGGGCATCGCGCAGGATGTTTGGAAAACAATTGCCCAATCATCAACTACACACGGTAGCAGCACATTGTGGATTTGATTTGCAAAATCATCATCATGCTTTGGCGGATGCGGAGGCGTGTGCGGCAATAGCCATGCAGATATTCTAATTTTCCTCTATAAGATGCCTTGAGAGCAGGCAACATTGGTGGAGTTGTATGCAAATTGTATGCAATTAAAAACAAAAAAGAGCTACAATCGCTCGTAACTCTTTAATTGTTCTGCTCTCCCTCTTGGACTTGAACCAAGGACCCTCTGATTAACAGTCAGATGCTCTAACCGACTGAGCTAAGGAAGAATAACCCTTGTGACATTTCTCTGCTCTCCCTCTTGGACTTGAACCAAGGACCCTCTGATTAACAGTCAGATGCTCTAACCAACTGAGCTAAGGAAGAATTTTTTTTGCATTTTATCTCAAATGCGATGCAAAAGTAGTGGTATTTTTCCAAATATGCAATATCTTTGCAGAAAATTTTAATTAAATATCGAAAACAAATTAATTATACATGAAAATACTTGGAATAGGTAACGCCTTAGTAGATGTTTTGGCAAAATTATCCGACGATAATCTGCTGAAAGAGTTGAATGTGGCGAAAGGGAGCATGAATCTTATTGATTCTGAAAGACGAAAAACCGTGTTTGAAAAAATCAACGGCTTGAATATAAAAATGACAACCGGAGGCTCGGTCAGTAATACAACCCTGGCATTGAAGCATTTATCTGTTCCGGTAGGTTATATCGGAAAGATAGGAAATGATGAATACGGCGAATTTTATCTCCGGGAAATGAAGGAGTCGGGCGTAGAACTGCACCTGATTCAGGAAGATACATTTTCTGGTACAGCCATGGCAATGATTACCCCGGACGGAGAACGCACTTTCTGTACTTATCTGGGCGCCGCTGC
>BNXY01000050.1 GCA_025999935.1 Bacteroidia bacterium
GCTATTAAGTTGATATTGACGGCACTTAAATTTATAGTGCTGTTAGCAGAAATATTTATCGTATCCGCCACTGTATCTATCTCCACAATATTCTTCTTAATATCATAAATCTGTATCTTCTCCTTCCCCTTTGTGTCGTCGAATTTGATAGTATGCCCACTCCGGGTAATAATCGTCTTGATATTATTGTCCACGCCGCCGCCCTTACTTACCTTTTCCGAAAAAATACTGCCCATTACAAAAGGGCGGTCGGGATTGCCGTATTCGAACCCAACCATCACAATATCGTCTTTTTCGGGAATGAAAACAAAACCGCGGTTTTTAGGCACAATATCGCTTTTCCCGGCATCGGGAGTTTGTACCCGGATCCAGTTGCTGGTCTTGTTCTTGGGTGTCTGCCACTGGAACTGCACTTTTACCAATCCCCGCTCGCGAGGCTCGACATCTTCCTTGACCGTGGCGATTTGCGGATTGGCTATAGGTATTCGGGGTTCTGCCATCGGAATCGCTTCGATTCCGTCTATGATGCCTTCAAAACTGTTGCTGTAATGCCCTTCCTGATCCACCATGTGCGTTACCTGCGTTACCAGAAACGTATCCACGCTTTTAATCGGTATGTCCATCTTTTCGGGTAATTTTATCTTGACCGTTCCGCCTATCTTTACCTTGCAGGTCTGGGTCTTACCGCGCATGACAAGCATCGAGCCTACCGCACGGCTTTTTTCCGCTTTTACCAAATCGTTCAAGTCTTTTTTGGTATTGATGTCCGGAATCAAAGGCGCAGTCACATCCGAAGTATAGATGCTTTCCGAACGCCCTTTCGATACCTGAAGATAACCCCGAACGCCCGGTACATCCGACGGATCGTCCTCGTCAATTTCCTTGTCGTCGTGGTGCAAATATTGATAGCGGTTGAATTTCTGAGGAGACAGGTTCGCACTCAGGTCGAAGTATGTCATCTCTTTGTCGTATTCCAAGGTGGCGCCTTTCCCCTGTTTCATCCCGAAATAAGTGGTTTGCCCATCATAGAAAAACCATTCTCCGAACTGCCAGCTTAGCCGGTTCAGAAAATCGAAGCAGTTCTCGTTGTATTGACAGACATAATCCAGTTTCGATCCGAACTTCGGGTTGGCGGTTACCGCTGCTCCGTTGCCGGAGTTTCCGACCGCTTCCTGCACGATTTGTTGCAAGGGCAAATCCATAAACGAATCCATCGCCGGCTGGCCTGCCAGCTTGATGGTCGGGCTGCAACCCGTAATCACAATCGAATTTTGCTGTCCGTGATAGCCCGAAAATGAAACATTGGTAATGATGCCGGCGAAAAGGTTTGTTTCGCCGGTTTGCCTGTGTTTCATTGTAATGTTCACATCCTGACCGATGAAATTAATCTGCTTTACCGGATTATCCATCCATTTGCCGCCAAATTCTTCGTAATCAACCTCTACCTCAAAGCGGTGATGGGCGTTGAACTGCTGATAAAGACTTAACCGGGAAAAATGCACCTGATTCCCCGATACCGAAACTGTGGTTTCTACTAAATTTAGCTCTGCCATGATATTGGTATTTTTATTCGTTATGTGATATGTAAAAAATATGTTTTCCGATTCGAACTTCTGCTTTTCCTTCGTTGAATGAAAAAGCTTTATCAAAAATAGCAGGAAAAATTTCTTTTCCCTCTTTGTCTATATATCCCCACTTCCCGCCGGTAACAATTGTATGTTCTCCTTCAATTTCAATTTTACCACCAGTATTAAATGCGGCAAATCCATTGCTAAACGGATTAACGAAGAAAAATTGCGATGGTATAACTATCTTTCCTTTCATATCTGCAAATCCGATATATCCGGTATTGTCATCTTTGATTCTGAACAATCCTTCTTCCGGATAATCCGGTCCATTATCATAATTAAAAACAGTAAACAATTTTTTATTGTTTCTGTCGATTGCCTTTATTACACCTTTACTGTTTTTCATAACGACAACGAAAGCAATAGAATCAGCAAATGTATTTGTAAATGCCATAGAATATTCAAACGGTATTTTTATTTCTCCCAATGAATCAACATAGCCACACATACCATTTCTTTCTTCTATAAACCATGTTTGAGAAGAAACAGATATAGAAATAAAAAAAAAGAAAAATGGAATTAAAGAAAAATATTTCAACATAAACAATTGATTATAAATCAAATTTTTAAAAATACCATTTCTTTATGGTAATACATAAAGAATCACTTGTCCACATGTAGTTGAATAATCATGATCTTCCACATTTTTACCATCATATAAATCTATATGTCCGCTAGCATCTCCCCAACCGCATTTTCTAAAAATGATAATTCCTTGTTTTTCTTTAAAATCAGAAGAGTTGGTTCCAGAGAGGATTTCCGTATAATATAAATTGCTTTTTATGAAATTTTCCACTTCGTTCACTCTGTATAAATACTTTTTGCCGTCTTTTCCCGAACTTACAGCGCCATCTTTGGAAGTAATAGAAATTCCCACCTTATTTAAAGCGTATGAAAGTCGTATAGCACAAGCATTCTGAAATGAACCATTTTTAATATTCTGTTCCACTTTTCCTCCAATGATTTGTCCTACTTCTTTAACGGATTTTTTTTTAACATTAGCAAAGGCCGTGCTCAATGTAGCATAAGTTATAGCCATATTTTCAATTTTAAAACAGGTAATCAAGGTTAACTTGATTACCTGTTCACAATTTACTTCCTTATCCCATTTCCGGCCAGTTCTGCTCAAAGTTGGCTTCACCGATCGTCAATTTTTGGGCGGAGATTACAAATTCCGTTGACATGGGAATTTCGCCGACAATTTCGATGCCTTCCTTGTAGCCTACAATGTAGCCGTTTTCCCATTTCAGGTCTTTCATTTTGGCGTCCTCGTCATTCTTCTTGAATGTGATTGTGCCGGTATTCGGCTTGAACTGGGTAGCCATTTTTTCAATGATAGAAACATCGGTCGTAGATTCTACGGTAATGTAAATCTTTCCACCATACAGGTTGGACGACGGGCGGCCTTTGGAATCCACTTCCCGTTCGATGGAGTAATGACATTTGAGTACATCAAATTCCTTACCCTCAAAACTTAAATTTGCTCTAAAAGACATGGTTTATTTGTTTTAAATGATTAAATAATTGAATCAGGCAGCTTATTTTGGCCATTTTTGTTCAATCTCAACGCCTTCCATCTTGATTTTTTGCGCGGAGATTACAAAGTTGATTTTCATCGGCTCTCTGCCTACTACATCCAAAATTTCGGTGTACTTGATTACGTAACCGTTTTCCCATGAAAGTTCCTTCATTTTAGCCTCTTCGTCACCTTTGTTAAAGGTAACCGTTCCCGAATTGGGCTTAAACTGATTGACCATTTGCGCAACGACAGTAGTGTCTTCTGTCGACTCTACCGTCAAATTAATTGTTCCGCCGTACACATTCGACGACGGACGACCTTTCAAATCCACATCGCGGTGGAATGAATAGTCACATTGAAGGACATCGTATTCCTTGCCTTCAAACTTAAGGTTCGTTCTAAAAGCCATAAGCAAATGTATTAAAGTGTTAATAATAAAAAATTTATATTTTGCAATATTAGGTATTTTTTTTGTAATAAAAAAATTTTCAATAAAAAAAAACACAAACACATAAAAAAAACATGCTAAATTAATCATTTTATGAAACTTATTATTTGTTTTTATTTTGAATTTAGTATCTTTGGACGAAAATTCAAACAATTTTTGAATAGTGTTTGTTTCCGAACGAAACGTTCATTTCTTCTTTAATTTTTTGAATATATGTCTTTTTATAAATAAAAACAAATGGATTTTTTAAATTTAAATGAATCGGTAAAAACAGCTATCCGCATCGCCAAGTCAATTGCACGGGAATACGGAAACGAGTTTTTCACACCTGCGCATTTGCTGAAAGGGCTGTTGCACAAAGAAGTCGGGTTACAAAGTTTTATCGTGTTTTTAGGAAAAGATATTTCCTATTTCGAAGAATGGGCGGAAGTTCGTATAGAAGACTCTCCCAGAACGGGATCGCCGTCTGAAATAACAGGGGATGAAAATATTCCCAAAGTATTTGAAGAATCCGATAATGTCCGCTTGAAATTGGGACTGCTGGAAATCAATCCTATTTGCGTTCTGGCTGCCTTGGCCAAGCCGGAAGTCGGCTTTAATCGCGATCAAATCAAGTCTTTTCCCATCAGGGAGAACGAAATTTTTGACTTGTATTTCAAAGGCGAAGAAATGATGAGCAGCATCATCCCCGAACTCCACGAAACACCGGAAGCCAAAGGAATGACCGCTTTGCATAAGTACTGTATTGACAAAACGGCATTAGCTATTGATTTAAAAATCAGCGATGTGGTAAACCGCGAAAAAGAAATTCGCATGATGATGGAAATTTTGGGACGCCACAGCAAACCGAATGTGCTGGTAATCGGCGACGCAGGTGTCGGAAAAACCGCTTTGGTTGACGGTCTCGCTAAACGCATTGTGGACAAAAACGTACCTTCCTATTTGGCAGGATGCGTGATTTATGAATTAGACACCGGAAATCTGATAGCAGGCGCTACTTATAAAGGTGAAATCGAAGACCGTTTGAAAAACCTGATCAAAGAAATCCGCACCTTAGACCACGCAATTCTTTTCATTGACGAGATACACGTTTTATTAGATGCCAAACAAGGCAATTCCGGAGCTGCCAATATCCTGAAACCGGAAATGTCGCGGGGCGACTTGACTATCATCGGTGCAACAACCATCGACGAGTACCGGAAATTGATCGAACCCGACCATGCATTCAGCCGTCGTTTTGAAGTTTTGCAAATGGAAGAACCGGATGTGAGTTCCGCTATCCAAATGGTGCAATCGGTAATTGATAAATATTCCAATTTCCATAAACTGAAAGTCTCGGACGATGCTGTGTCTGAATGTGTCCGCATGGCGAAACGTTATACCAAAGACCGGCGGTTGCCCGATTCGGCGATTGACTTGCTGGACAGAACCATGTCGGCCACCAAGATGATTAACGAAACGGCAGCCAAGTATATTTTGGGATTTACCAAAGAATTGGCTGTCATTGAAGAAAATAAGGAAAAGAGCGGGGAAGAATTGTTCAAAGATTTAAAGTATGTGCATTTTTCCATGCAAAACAAACTCAGTCCGGTTTTGCTGGGACTGATTACCGAGGAAACAGACGTCTCGGAAATAGACAATTATGAAGACCTTTTAAATTATATCCACCGCTCATTGGATACGCTTTGTGAATTTTCAAAGGAAAAAATACAATCTGTAACTGCTCACGAAATTGCTGCCGTTATTTCCAACAAAACGGGCATCCCCATCGGTAAAATCCAATCGCAGGAAAAGGAACGCCTGTTAAATATGGAGGAAATTCTGAAAAGACGTGTGATAGGACAAGACCATGCTCTGAAAGTGTTGGTCGATGCCATTCTGGAATCACGTAGCGGATTGAATAAACAAGGGCAACCCATAGGCTCTTTCTTTTTCCTTGGGCCGACGGGAACCGGTAAAACCGAGTTGGCCAAAGCGATGGCCGAGGCATTGTTTAACGATGAAAAAGCGATGATACGATTCGATATGTCGGAGTTTAAGGAAGAACATTCAGCGGCCTTATTGTATGGAGCGCCTCCGGGGTATGTGGGATACGAAGAAGGCGGTCTGTTGGTAAATAAAATCCGGCAACAGCCTTATGCCGTAGTTCTTTTTGATGAAATTGAAAAGGCGCACCAGTCTGTTTATGATATTTTCCTCCAAATCATGGACGAAGGAAAATTGCATGACCGTTTGGGAAAAGAAGGCGATTTCTCCAATGCGTTGGTAATTTTTACTTCCAACGTAGGCAGTGAATGGTTGGTCGAACAGATTGCCAACGGCTCTCTTCCGACTACCGCCCAAATGATGGAAGTCATGGGACGCTATTTCCGTCCGGAATTTTTGGCACGCTTGTCGGAAATCGTACCTTTCCGTCCTATCAGCGAGGATATGTTGCTACTGATATTCGACATTCAATTGCAAGGCTTGCGGTCGGCTTTGGACAAACAGGGAATGGAATTGGTAATCGAAGAAGAAACCCGCTGTATGTTAGCCAATAAGGGATTTACGCCCAAATACGGCGCCCGTCAGGTAGCAGGTATTATCCGCAATTACTTGAGAAGACCTATTTCGCGCTACATTATTTCGGGAAAAGTATCGAAAGGCAGCCGATTGACAGTCCGAATGGATGAAAACAAAGAATTGATTTGGGAAATAAAATGATTACCTTATGAAACAAAGCCCTTACTGAAAAAAACAAATACCGACAAACCTGCTGATTTTTTTAGAAAAATTATATTTAATAAAATTTTTTGATTATTTTTGCAAAGATAATTCAATAGATATTTTTTGTTACTAATTTTTAACCATTATGACTTATAATAATAGCCTTTTGAACTTCAATGTAAAAGTTGTTCTTATCCTGTTTGTGCATTTTCTGTCCACTACTTTGTCTGTTTATTCACAAAAAGTTATTACGGAAGAAGACGGGAAATCTTATTTTCAGATAGTCGATGCGAATGACCGGTATGTTTCCGATTTGCTTTCGGCATTAAGTAATGATGAGGAAGTTTATAATCTTCCCTTGGGTTCTAAGAAGATAATAGGCGCCTCTTCGTACTCGCTGGTTGTATCGGACATAAAAATAGGCGCTCAGTACGGAGAAGCGACTATGTTTCTTAAAATAGAAAATTTGTATAAATCCCGTGAGCTTATTTTTGGCGCCACGGGAGTTAAAATCTCCTATAACGGCGATTTGGCAGGAGATATAAATCTTTCTCTGCTGAGCGATATTCCAATTCGATTGGGTAATATGGGAGATGTTATACTTAAAGGTTCGATTCCGGGAAATACAACTTCAGGAACAAGATTAACCTTGGATTGTAACGGCGATTTTCAGGAATTAATGTTGGATGGAGAATTGATATTAAACAAAAACACCTTCAAACCGGCTGCTGCAAAAGATGAAAATTCCGAAGTGAGAGCCGCTTTTCGTACCTCCATATTTGATTTGACGGATTTTTTATTTGAATTATCCGTACCTGACTTTGAAATAAAAGGAATCCCTGATTTTGTATTCAGCTTATCCAATGTAGCGCTGGATTTAAGCGATATACAAAATCCTTCGGGATTTATGCCCGATGAAGCCTATTTTACCACTAAATTTACTTTGCCGGACAGAAATTTGTGGAGAGGGCTTTACGCCGAAAATATATCCGTAACCTTTCCTTCCATGTTTGACAAAAAAGGAGGTGGAGAAAAAAGTACGCTTAGTGCATCTCATTTTTTGATAGATGAAAACGGGATAACAGGGGATATTTTGGGAACCGATATTTTATCGTTTGAAGCAGGAGATGCCGGAGGCTGTTCGTTTTCGGTTACCGATTTTTATCTTACCTTTTTTGCCAACAACATCAGCAAGTTTGGTTTTGCCGGAGATATAAATATCCCGATGTCGGAAACAACCACGCCCAGACATTATGAGGCCTTTATTTCCAAAGACGAATACCTGTTTAATGTATCTTTAGGCGAGGCGGTGGATTTTAGTCTTTTCGGAGCCGGGAAAATAAATTTACAACCAACTTCCTATATGCAAATAGGCGTAGCCAATGGAAAGTTTGTACCGAAAGTGGTTTTGGACGGCGATATGACATTGGCAATAGACGGTTTGTCCATAGAACAATTAGCGTTTCACAAGCTTTGTCTTTCCACCCAAAAACCCATTTTTTCCGTTGAATCCGTTCAGTGCGGCGGAAACTTATCCTTAAATAATTTCCCCATCAGCATTAGTAATTTTAGTTTTTCATCGCAAGAAGATTTGGCTGTTTTGGGCTTTGAGTTAAAAATCAACCTGATGGAAGGCGTTATATCCGCCGGTTCTGCAATTAAATTAAAAACGGAATATCGCGGAAATAAATGGACGCCTCAGGGATTGCAAATAGAAAAGATGACATTGGATAATGTCAAATTGGGCGGATTCAGTCTTTCCGGAGAAATACACAATGTTAAAAACGATCCCGTTTACGGAGATTATTTAGGCGGAGATATTACCGCTGTTTTCAGCGCTTTGTCCAATGGCTTGTCCGTTAATGTGAAGGCTGTTTTCGGTAAGACTACTTTCAGGTACTGGTATGTTGAGGGACAAGCAAACTTCAGCGGCGGAATACCCATTGGCGTCGTTACGTTGAATGGATTTACGGGAGGCGCTTATTACAGGATGTCTCCTGCGAGAGGAACCGGGATAAAGGCTTATGCCCCGGATGAACGGTATTCATTGGGTGTAAAAGCCGGTGTTTCATTCCATATTGCTTCTAAAGCCGCTGTGAGCGGGAATGCTTTGTTTGAGATGAACTTTTTATCTACGGGAGGTGTTGGAAGCATCATGTTCTATGGAAGCGCCAACTTTTTGGATCCGGCGGCTTTGCTTGGCGATAAATTCAAAACCATGTTTAATCAGGTAATGGAAAAAACGTCGGATTTGGGAGAAAGTCTGGCCGCTAAAATACCCGGGAATAAAGACGGATCGGAGGTAGCCGAAAGCATTTTGCCGAATATGGATTTATCCGGCGCCATGGCCGCCAGCCTTTCCATGAAATACGATTTTGTAAGCAAAACATTTGATGCGAACTTCAGGCTTATGGTAAACATCGGTGGAATCCTTCGCGGTTCGGGCGCCGGAAATCAAGCCGGATGGGTTAATTTACACTGTTCGCCCCAAACTTGGTACATCCATGCCGGAACGCCTTCCAATCCGGTAGGTTTGGCTTTGGGTTTAGGCTCGTTCTCTTTGAAGACGGAATCTTATTTCATGTTGGGAGATAAATTAGAGAAACCCATATTAGACCCAAATGTAGCACGGATTCTAAAGATTACGCCCCAAGAGGCCGATTATATGAAATTCCCGGAATCGGCATCCTTGGGCAAAGGTGTCGCTTTCGGAAGCCGCTTCTCTTTTAATACCGGAAATCTCAGTTTCCTTATGCTGTATGCCAATTTTAAGGCAGGTATGGGGTTTGATGTTATGCTGAGCGACATGAGCAACTTTAGGTGTGAGGGAAGTAATTCGCCGGTAGGGATTAACGGTTGGTATGCCAACGGACAAACTTATGCCTATTTGGAAGGAAAATTAGGAGTCAGGATAAAAATATTGACTGTTAAGAAAGATATAACCGTTATCAGCGGTTCTGCTGCGACTTTGTTGCAAGCCAGACTTCCCAATCCGACTTGGGTTGGCGGATATATGGCTGTCGATTTGAATGTATTGGGCATTATCAAAGCCAATATGAAAATGAAATTCAGCTTTGGCGATGATTGTAAATTAGTGAATATAGACGGTAATGCATCGCCGGTAGATTTCCCTTTAATAGCGGATCTTACTCCGGCGGCAAATGAGAAAGATGTGGATGTATTTCTCTCTCCTCAAGCTACATTCAATATGGGATTGGAAGAAGCTTTCGATGCGCAGGACGATGATGGAAATACCAAAACCTATCGGATACGACTGGCCGATTTCTATATAACGGACAATAAAGGACAGAAAATGGCGGGAAACATCAAACGGAATAAAAATACGGTAGCAACGTTTGAATCGTCTGAAATTTTGCCACCGAATGCAAACATGAAAGCGACCGTATCCGTAAGTTTTGAAGAAAATGTCAATAACAATTGGCAACAGGTTACGCAAAACGGCAAAGTGGTAACTGAAACCCGAACGGTTGATTTTACAACAGGCGGCGCTCCCAATTATATTCCACTTACCAATATTGAATATTGTTATCCGGTTATCGATCAGAAAAATTTCTTTATCGGAGAGTCGTCAAACGGATTTGTGCAACTTAAAAAAGGACAAAGTTATCTGTTCCCAACCAACTTTGATTATAAAACTTCGTTTGGAATAAACGGAGCAAAGAGCGCAGAAACCAATTTCAATTACAATGTTTCCGAAAAACGTTTGACATATACTATTCCAAACTTAAAAAACAGGAATGATTATGAAATGTCTTTCGTGGCTTATGCCAAGAGCAACACACCGCAAGGCGGCAATCAGGTAAGACAAACCAGCACAACGGTTAAAGATGGGGAAGGGGAGGCCTTTACCATTGATTATATGCAACAAGCTGCACAAAAGATTACCAAAGACGGCAGTATGAAAGTGTTGAACTATACCTTCCGTTCGAGCGGATACAATACGTTTGAACAAAAAATGTCGGCGCTGGCTTTTAACAAAGGCGCCATATATGTAAATTCGGATGTAATTGTATTGAATCTTGGTGTAAACGGAAAATATGAATTATTTGATGAAATAGAGTTGGTCGGCAGCCCATACAACAATGGAAAACCGCTTGTTGTTGCAGAGGCGATATTAGATGACTCCTATTATATAAAAGATATAGCGCCGGTAACTTACGATCTGCTTTCTGTTAAAGGGATGTCTATTCAGAACCGGGAACCTGTTATACTGGGCGCTCCTCCGGTAAAAGCTTTCTATATCAGGGACGGTTATTTATCAGGCAACGAAACGGCAACAAAAACTTTTCCGTTAGTCTATCAACTTCCTTATTATTATAATAATGACTATTATGAATTAAGGAATAAAGCGGCCAATCTGTTTGATAAGGGAGTGAACATGGAGCCGTTGATACCATTAATAACCGGGCAATATCCGGTTATCAAGAAAGGAGATTATAAAACCCAGTTAAAATATGTTCTTCCGGAAGGGAAACAGGGTACAACAAAACAAATTAATTATATTTGGTAATAAATATGAGTACAAAAAACAGTTTATTGCAACTGAAAAGCATTATTGCAGGGTTTACCTTATTGTTACCGGTTATGACATTTGGACAAAATGCAGCCGTAAATGTTCAGGTAAGAGCCAGAGCGGTAGATCAGCATACCATCAAACTGCGTTGGGCGCCTGCCAATACGTCGGCATGGGCCGATGGTATCAAATATGGTTATGCGATTGAGCGCTATACCTTGGTTAAAGACAGTGTTTATCAACTAAATCCGGAAAGAGTATTGCTCAAGCAGTCGTTAAAACCGGCGCCTTTGCCGCAATGGGAAGAATTGGCCAACCGGTCGGATTATGCCGCCGTAATTGCACAGGCATTTTACGGCGATGAATTTGAATTAACCGGCGCTTCAAAAAGTAATATAGGGGAAATTATCAATCAGGCGACTGAATTACAGCAACGTTTCGCCACGTCCATTTTCATGGCTGAAAATGATTATGCGGCGGCTGAACTGGCAGCTTGGGCTTACACGGATCATTCCACAAACGAAAAAGACCAATATCTGTACCGTATCATATTGGAACGGCCCAAGAAACTGCCGGGCGATACGGCGGTTGTCTTTATGGGTTACAAAGATAAGCAGGCGCTTCCCAAGCCTTTGGAATTAACAGCATTATGGGGAGACAAGGCGGTAATACTGTCTTGGAATTATGAACTGCTGGCGACAACTTACCATTCCTATCATCTGGAACGGAAAACGGATGCGGAAGAAAACTTTAAACGCATAACCGAACTGCCGGTAACGGCTATGGGAGAAAACATGCAAACTTTGTTTCATACCGATTCTTTGCCGGATAACGAAACGGTGTTTTCATACCGGATTATCGGTATTACCAATTTTGATGAAGAAGGGCTTCCCTCCGACACGATAACCGGAACCGGAATGAAACCGGTAAACTGCATTCCGAATATTTATGCCGGATATTTTGTTGGCAAAGATACAGCCCGATTGTTTTGGCATTTCGATTGTGAGGATTCCGGTTTAATAGATAAATTGGTTGTAAAACGCGCTTCTATTCCCGATGGCGATTATGAAATTGTGCGGGATAATGTTCCTGTTGATACGAAAGAATTAGATATAATATTGAAAGACGAGATTAATTATGTTAAAATATTTGCATTAACAAAAGACAGTACCGAAACGGCATCCTTTCCTTTTTCTCTGAATCAGGTAGATTCTATTCCTCCTGCCGTTCCTGTGGGATTGAAAGTGGAGATAGATTCAACGGCAGTGGCGCATCTTACTTGGACGGCCAATGTCGAACCCGATTTAATGGGATACCGTATCCTTCGGGCATTTACACCCGACGGGGAAAAATCGCCGCTTACTTCCGATTTTATTACCGGTAATCATTATACCGATACTTTGTCGCTGGCATTGGGCAATGAAAAAGTGTATTATTCTTTGACGGCCTTGGATGTTCGCTTTAATGAATCGCAGGCTTGCGCTACGGTGGAAGCGGTAAAACCCAATAATATCACACCGGCGGCGCCCCGTTTTACCGGATATGAAATTCAGAAAGAAGGCAAAGTTTTCTTGTCGTGGATGACCGATAATTTGAGTTCGGAGATAGACTATTTTTTGACGCGCGCCTCCTCTTCTGCGGAACGGGATACGGTTTTTACCGGAAATGAAAAAATCAGGACTTTTACGGACGAACTCAGTGAATCGGGCGATTATGAATATCTCGTGATTGCGAAAAACCGGAACAACCGGAAAGAAACGTATTCGCCGCAGAAAATAAGCGTTTCGATAACGGTAAGCAAGGAGATGAAAGCCGTTTCCAATTTTCATTCTTATGTGGATGTCAAGGATAAATATATTGAATTGTCGTGGAAAAAACATCCTGAAGCGGTTTCCTATACGCTGTATAAAAAGACAGGAGAGAAACCGGTTGTTTTCTGGAAAGAGGTAGATGCTTCAATCAACCGGATTGTCGATGAAGTGGTTTTGCCGGATACCCGGTATGAATACACGATTGTTTATACGCCCCAATCAGGCGGAATGTCGCAGGCGAAAACAATTGCCGTTTATTATTGAAGATTAATGAAATGATACACATAAATTTGAATTTTATGAAAAAGATATATTTTTTACTATTTGTATTGATTTTGATTCCAAATATATTGTACTCGCAAAGCGGTAATTATTTGGTACAAATACGAGCAATCGTTTGGTATCAGAATTTTAACAATGGTTGTTCAAATAACCATTTTGAATTTAGTCTGTACGAAAATTCATCAACTAACATTGCAAATTGGCGACAACGGATTGAAGGCAGAGAGAATCAGCGGATATCCTACAGCAAAGCGTTCGAATACAATTCTACCAAAATATTAAATAAAATAGATGTTAGTGGACACAGGGCATGGAAAGATGGATGGCCTTTTAGTAAATGTGTCAATGGTACAGGTAGAAAAACCACTCCTTATAATGTTTCGTTGAATACTGATATTAATATTTTTACTAATTTCCAAATTCCCAATTGGAATAATACTGTATCCGTTAAAATAGCTCCATCAAATATTATTCTCGCATTGAAATCTAATCTACAAGATGGACTAACTTCGGAAAACAAAACAAAAATAGAAGCGCCCGATGGTTACGTTTCCATCGTATATAAATGGGTATATAAAGATACATACGATGGTACGCCTAAACCCATCTCAAATTCAGCTCTTCAAGGGAGTCGGATATTGAATGTAGATTTTAAAGATATCTATGGAGATGATTATATAAGTAAAGTAAATTTTAAGTCTAATACATGGATTGCGTTAGAATATAGGACACTTGATTCCAATGGCAATCCAATTACAACTTATTCCGATTATATTACTCTCTCCAATAAATTATCTGCGCCTCACATTCAATCGGTAGCTACGGAAAATGTAAAATGCCCGGGAGAATCGGATGGAGCTATTCTGATTACATTAGACCGGGAGATTTTAGACGGAGAAGAATTGACCACATTTATCAAGGAAAGTAATGATTTGGGTGGTGCGTATTGGGCATATTCAGAGATGCCGGATAAGAAAACTTTACGTATTCCCAATTTATCGAAAGGGACTTATCTTGTCCAATTAAACGGCAATTATAATGGAGCTTCAACCTATTCGGAAGGCGTTAATCATAAAAAAGAGAACCTAAACATAGAAGAACCTACTCCAATTTCCTTTTCATTAGACAGCCAAAACGCTATTGCATGTAACGGAGGATCCGACGGCTCTTTCAAGGTAAAAGCGAGTGGCGGCGCTTCGGGATATAAATTAATGTGGCGAGTGGAAGATACCGGCAATTATACCGAAGCGGCAGGTTTGGAAGTAACCGGCTTGCCGGCGGGGATTTATGAATATTATGTAGTGGATGCCAATAATTGCAAACTGACCGATAACGAAGGTTTTCTCGTGGTGCAGAAAGTTGTACTCACAGAATCGGATGCTATAATCATTACACATCTGGAGGATAAAACAGTCAGCCCTTCGGGAAACGGTTTGAGTAGCGGCTACATAACGATACAAGTAGAAGGCGGAACCCCTGACGGTTCCGGAAATTATACGGTAGTCTGGAAAAACAAAACTTCCGGATACACTATAACAACAGTAGAAAATTCTATCTCGAATGGAAAATTTGAATCCAAATTAAAGGATATTCCCGCCGGAGATTACACGGTTACTATTACGGATAGTAAAGGTTGTATCGGCACAATTGACAAGATAATCCTGGATGAGCCGTTTACTATCCGGGGCGCTATCCGGCAAGACGGTTATATCGCTTGTCCCGGCGAAACAACAGCATCACTGTCTGTTGTCGCTGTTTCCGGCGGCGTTCCTAACACTATGGGAGAACCCTACATACTTGAATGGTATAAATATAATGGGAGTACGTATATTTATGAAGGTATCGGCAGTTCGATTTCAACCTTGGGAGCAGGAACCTATAAGGTTACTATTACAGATAACAGTTCGCCCCCCAATACAATGGACTTGTTTCACACCATATCTGAGCCGAATCCGATTTCCGTATCTTCTACTTCCGCTAACGTTTCATGTTATAATGGAAACAACGGGTTAATCAATGTTGTTATGTCGGGAGGAACAAAGCCTTATAAACTGTCTTATAGCAAGGACAATGGTAGTTATGTTGAAATACAATCAAATAACTCGTTTGTATTAGATAATTTAGGAGCCGGGGTTTATGACTTTTGGGTAACGGACAATAATAATTGTTCGGCGCTTATTGACGGAAGTGCGACCAAAACAATAACTATTACGCAACCGGCAGAGGATTTTGTCTTTGTTTCTCAAAAAGTGAAACATCCTTCCGGAGCGGGACGGAGCGATGGCTCCATTGTCCTGAAAGTAACCGGTGGAATACCGTTCGCATCCGAAGATAAATATACAACCCAATGGAGAAAAAACGGGGCGTCAATCACTGCGGTAAATACCATTGACAACGGCGTATTTACAACCACCTTAGAAACCCTTCCCCAAGGGCGATATTCGGTCAGCATCTTCGGGAATACGCATCCGGGCGCTCAAGGGCCTTGTATTTTGACTTTTACGGTAGATTTGGAAGACCCGAAACCATTGTCCGTTAATTGGAGTGTAACGCAAGCCATCAGTTGCAAAGGGGAAAGCGACGGCGAAATAACCGCCAATGCGAATGGCGGTATAAAAAATGAAGATATTACCGCACCACCTTATAAATACAGTTGGTACACGGTGGAAGAAGAAACTGAAAATCTTATTCCCGGTCAAAGCGCCAATGTGCTGTCGAATATCGGAGCGGGAAAATACAAAGTAGTCGTTATCGATTACAGTTCACCGTCGAACGAAAAAGAATTTTATTATACCTTGACTGAACCGGATATCATCTCGGTTACTTATTCAACAACCGCGGTTTCTTGTTATGCCGGAAATAACGGATCGATTAAAGTAAACGCTTCGGGAGGAACGGGGCCTTACAACTTGTTTTATAAAAATGAAAATGAAACCGCTTATACCGAATTGCACTCGACCGGCGCGTTTACCATCAATAATTTAGTAAGCGGCGATTATGATATTTATGTTACGGATAAGAATGGTTGTTCGGCTTTAATTAACGGCAATCCGGTTGAAAAAGTAACCGTTACGCAACCCGAAAAGGGGATAGAACTTGTTTCCCGCGTAATTCAGTCGCCGTCGGGAGAGGGGAGAAACGATGGTTACATCATTTTGAAAATAAACGGCGGTACGCCTTTTTCTATCGGCAATAAATACCGTGTTACATGGAAAAATAATAATAATTATATAGTAGAAGTGGATAACTACGAGGATGCGGACGGCGTTTTTACCACTGAAGCTAAATACCTTTCCAAAGGTGAATATGCGGTTGAAATAAAAGATGCAAACGGAAGTTGCTCATTGTCTTTATCAATCGTAATGGACGATCCTAAGCCAATGTTTGCCGTGATTGAAAACACGAAAACGGTGGATTGCTATGGGGATTTAACCGGCGAATTAGTTGCACATGTGACTGGTGGCGTTAAGAGCCTAACCGGGATGCCGTACATGTATTCATGGTATAAATATACAGAAAACCATGAAGATATTATTATATTAAATACAACTGACAGCATATTGTCGGGACTTGGAGCCGGCGTGTACTATGTATTTGTAAAAGACTTTGCTCCCAATGAAAATACACTGGAGGAGGATCCGTTTTTTGAAATCACGCAGCCGGCTTTGCTAAGAACTACCCTTACTTCGCAGAATGTATCCTGCTTTGGCGGCAGTAACGGTTTTATCCATGTATCCGTCAGCGGTGGCGTGGGGGGCTATCAATTACATTACGAAGCCTTGGATACGGATGCCGGTTATCAGACAATATCTGCTAATTCGGACAATCGCCTCTTGTTGGACAATTTGACGGTCGGGCGATACAACTTTTATGTGCAAGATGCGAATGGTTGTATTGCAAGCGTTAATAATAAAGAAATTACCGAAATTACATTGACCCAACCGGATAAGGCTTTGGCGATTGATTCAACCCTGCTTTTCAATCCGTCAAAATATGGAGCGGCCAACGGTTCGATTACCCTTCAAATCAGCGGAGGCACACCCGGAGCGGACGGTTCGTACAATGTGGTATGGCGAAACGGCAGGGGACAAGTTTTGACAGCCAATAATACAGTACAGGACGGAATATATGTTTCCCAATTAGGCTCCCTTGGAGATGGAGAATACAGCGTTGAAATAAGGGACGCCAATTATTATGAAACCGGCGACGCTTCTTCCAATGCCGCTTGTATCGTACTCCAAAATTATAAATTAGTAGAGCCGGAAGAGTTTCTGGGTAAAATAGAAGAAAAAGATATTTCTTGCTACGGACAGTCGGACGGCGCATTGATAACCACCATTCAAGGCGGTGTCCGCAATCCGGATGCCGGCCAAATACCTTATAAATTCCGGTGGTATATAAAAGAAGGAGATGCCTACCGGCTGATTGCCGGTCAAAACAACTATTCGCTGACAAATATTCCAGCCGGAGACTATCGAGTCGAGATAGAGGATTACAGTTGGCTACCCAACCTGCTGACTTTCGACTACAGCCTTGTCGAACCGGACGAATTGACAGCCGTGCCGAACAATCTGCATATTACCTGCGGACAAACGGCTATCGTATCGGTTGAGGTATCCGGCGGAACGCCGCCCTACGCCTATCAATGGAGTACGGGCGATGCGACCCCGTCTTTGACGGGAATGTATCCGGGCATTTACATGGTTTTTATAAAAGATGCCAAAGGTTGCGATGTGGTGGCTTCGGTCAAGATTACCAGTCCCGGCGAAATAAAACTGACGGGAGAAATTTCCCATCCGCTTTGTTTCGGGAGCGCTAACGGCAAAGTGACGACTGCGGTATCGGGCGGAACGGCTCCCTACACCTACGCATGGAGCAATGGCAGCGCCGGAAAAGACCTTTTGAACGCAAGCGCCGGAATCTATACCGTTGTCGTTACGGATAGAGACGGCTGCAGTTTCACGGAAAGTTTTACCTTGATCGACCCGAAACCCAAAACCGTGGATTTGGGCGAAGACAAAATACTTTGCCTCGGACAAACGTATGAACTGGCTCCGGAAGTTGACGATCCGGCAACGAAATTTGAATGGACGAGCAGCAACGGATTCAAGTCGAATGAACCGAAAGTGGTTTTGGACAGAGCCGGGACTTACCGCTTGCTGATTACGGACAGCCAAGGCTGTCAGGCTACCGACGAAATGACTATCGAGATAAAAAATTATGACATCAGCAGTGAAATGGCGGTCGCCTCTCAGGTTGCGCTCAACGATACGGTCGTTATCGTCAATATCAGCTATCCCGAACCGGATAATATCGAGTGGCTTATTTCTCCGGATGACCCCATTGAGGTGGTAGAAACCACACCGTACTTCGCCATGGTAATCTTCAAGCGATTGGGCGATTATGAGGTGGGCATGCGCACGCATGTTGCGGATTGCTTTCAGGATATAGTGAAAACCATTCATGTTTCCGAATCGGGCGAAGAACCCGGCGGAGATATTGAGGCTTCGGACATCAAGAAATTTATTGTCTATCCCAATCCCAATTCGGGAGAATTTAATGTAGATGTGGAACTGGAAAAGCCCGGTTCCATCCGCTTGCGGCTGATCAGTCTGGCGCGGGGCATTATTCTGAATAACAAAACGTTCAACGGACAAGAAAAATATGCCGTTCAATACAACGAAACGCTTGCGGCAGGCAGTTATATCCTGCTGTTGGAAACAGCTTCTTCGAGAAGGAGCTTGAAAATAATTATTTATTAACCTCCTTAAAGAAAACGCGATGAATAACCGGAATTTTACAATAAAACAAAGTATATTGAGCAGGATGCGCAACTTCGTTCTTGCCTGTCTCCTGCTGACGGCAGCAATGCCAGTTTTACAGGCGCAAACGATGACCTATCCGGTGCAGGTATATACGCAATTGATTCCGCCTTATACGCCTTTTGCTCCGGCGTATTATTCCGGTTTTCAGGAAAAACTGAAAGTAACGCTGATTAATTCCGACATGCAGCAGCCGCTGCTGTCTGTTTACCTGCGGATGCGCATCACGTCTTCTATTTTTTCGATAAATACGCCCGACG
>BNXY01000051.1 GCA_025999935.1 Bacteroidia bacterium
TTTAACTTGGGAATAAGAGTAACATTATAAGCTAAACAAGATGAAAACAACAATAAAATACTGCACATTATGCGGGATCCTGTCGATTCTGTTCGGCTTAACATCCTGCACCGACTACTTGGACCGCGAACCCGAATCCATTATTTCGGAAAAGGAAGCATTCAAAAACTTCACCAACTTTCAGGGGTTTACGGAAGAAATGTACAACATGATACCCGATGTAGCCAAAGCGAATTGGGTAAGCTCTTTCAACTGGGGCGAAGACGAAATCATCACCATCAACGCCGGCGAATACCTCATGGGCTTCCAGATAGACCGTGGAAACTACCGCGCCTACATCAACAAAGGCGACTGTTTCCTCGACAGGAGCTGGAGCGCCACCGGCGACCGTTTTCAGAAAGACATCTGGCGGAGTTCCTGGGCAGGCATCCGCAAAGCCAACATGGGCTTGGAAGCCTTGGAAAACGGAATGATGACGGACGCTACATCAGAAGAACGCAACATGATCAAGGGACAACTCCTCTTTTTCCGCGCCTGGTTTCATTTCCAACTGGCACAGTATTGGGGCGGATTGCCTTATATCGACTATGTATTGCCGAGTGATGAAAAACTGACATTGCCGCGGTTAAGCTACAAGGAATGTGCGGAAAAAATGGCCGCCGATTTCCGAGCAGCCGCCGATTTGCTGCCCATTAACTGGGACAACACGGATGTCGGACGCCGTACAACGGGAACAAATGCCTTGCGTATTAACAAAATATGGGCATTAGGTTATCTGGGCAAAAACTTGTTATACGCAGGCAGCCCGTTGATGGCAAACGGTATTAACGGTCCAAGAACCTACGATACCGAACTTTGTAAACAAGCCGCAACCGCTTTCGGCGAAATGCTCAACCTGGTGGAATCAGGGCAAACCCAATACGCATTAGTGGACTTTGCAAACTACAAATCGCTTTTCTACACCTTGCAGCAAAACTGGCTGATGCCCGGCGGAACCGAAGCCATCATGCGCGGTCCCACCTACGGGGCAGATTCCTATTGGCGGCAAGCCAATTCCTACCAACCGCAGGATATGTGCGAAGGAGATAACATTGTACTTGCCCCGACAGCCAATTATGTCAATTATTACGGTATGGCAAACGGATTGCCGCTGAACGACCCCGCATCGGGTTTCGATCCCGACCATCCGTGGAAAGACCGTGATCCGCGCTTCTACAACGATATTATCTACGATGGCGTGAAAGTGGTAGCCGGCACAATGAATGCGACACAGGAAGTATGGCGTTATGCCAACCTGTACTCCGGCGGCAACTACCGCAACGATGAGCGCAAAACCAGCCGCTCCGGCTATCTCAACTACAAGTTCATTCCCTTGGGCGCCAACACATGGGATAAAACCTACGGTTACAGTTTTGCACACCACATTCACCTGAGCTACATGCGTTTGGCAGACGCTTACCTGATGTATGCCGAAGCCGCCGCTCAAGGTTACGGTTCGTCGAACGGTAAAAGTTCCAACTTTTCAAAAACGGCTTTAGACGCCGTCAATGTGGTTCGCGACCGCTCCGGAATCGGACAGGTAGCTGCTCAATACACCACTTCGCTGGAAGGATTTATGGGTGAACTCCGCAGGGAACGCGCCGTGGAACTGGCATTTGAAGGACATCGTTTCACCGATTTGCGCCGCTGGCTGCTGCTCACGGAATATCCCTACAACATAAAAACCCGGCAGGAATTTGACCGCGCCGCAACGCTTGATACGAAGGCGGATCCGAAAGATAACGGCGTCCGGAATTTCAGGGAAGAAGTCATTCTGACACGCAACCTTTCGAGTAAACACTACTGGTTGCCTCTGAAAACCGGCGATGTCAGCATGTATCCGGATTTTGAACAAAATCCCGGTTGGTAACAAATTGATAACTTTAATTAAGATATTGCAATGAAACAAACAGTATATAGAATAATCGTATGTTGCACGCTGCTCGCGTTCAATTTGTCCGGCGCTTTCGCTCAAGAGGCGGAAACAACCGGCAGTTATCCGAAAATTGATTCGCTGGGTGTAAACGATCCGTTGATACAAGTAGCCTTTCGCGCCGTAAATCCGGAAAACCTTCCGGCGGGCGTTGCCGTTATGGATATAACCGGTTTAATGAAAAAATCCTATACCCTGAACAACTTAAGCTATATAGACAACGTAATAGGCGGCTTCAATAGCTCCGGTATATGGGGAATGGGTGCTGACTTTTTGGTATTGGTGGACGGCTTTCCCCGCGATTTAAACAATGTGCTGCCTACCGAAGTTGAGCAGGTTACGGTTCTGAAAGGAGCTGCGGCAGTTGTTCTCTACGGTAGCCGCGCCGCCAAAGGGGTAATCATGATTACCACCAAGCGCGGGAAAACAGGCGAACGCCGGATCAGTATCCGCGCCAATACGGGACTTAATACCCCCAAGGTATATCCGAAATATGTAGGCTCAGCCGAATACATGACCCTGTACAACGAAGCGCGGGTAAACGACGGATTGTCTCCGCTTTATTCGGAAGAAGACATCTACAATCACGGCTCGGGACTCAATCCCTACCGTTATCCCGATGTGAACTTTTATTCCTCCGATTACCTGAAAAAAGCCTCCAACCGTTCGGAAGCCATGGCTGAAATTACCGGCGGGAGTAAATTGGCGCGGTTTTACACCACGGTCGGTTATTATAACGAAGGCTCTATATTAAAAGTAGGCAACACAAAGGACGACTATGTCAGCCGCTTCTTTGCCCGCGGGAATATCGACCTGGCGCTTCACGAATTGATTACCGCCAACATCGACGCCAACGCTACGTTCTACGACGCTCGCAACGCAAATACCGATTTTTGGGGTGGCGCCGCAACTTTGCGTCCAAACCGCGTATCGCCGTTGATACCGCTGAGTTATCTGGAAGAAAACGATGCGCCTTCCTGGGCGCTAATTAACGCCAGCAATTATCTTATTGACGGAAAATACTTTCTGGGTGGAACGCAGCTTGATCCCACCAACCCGATTGCCGCCGCTTATGCCGCCGGCGATAGTAAATACGTCAGCCGCCAGTTTCAGTTCAATGCCGGCGTGAACCTCAACCTGAAGGACATTCTGGACGGACTTTTCTTCCGTACCAAATACGGCATCGACTATGCAGGAACCTATAATCTGGCTTATACAAACAATTATGCCACTTACGCCCCGTCCTGGACCAACTACGCGGGAACAGACATGATTGCCACGCTTACCAAATACGGCGAAGACCAGAAAACCGGCAATCAGGACATCAGCGCTACCGCTTACCGGAGTACGAATTTCTTTTCCGGACAGTTCGACTACACCAAAGTGATCAACAGCGATCACAACCTTTTTGCCATGCTGGTGGCGAACGGCTGGCAGAGACAGGTAAGCGAACAGTATCACCGGATTTCCAATGCCCATCTCGGACTTCAGTTATCGTACAATTACGGACACAAGTACTACGCCGATTTCAGTGCAGCAACCCCTTATTCCGCCAAGTTCCCGACATCAAACCGCATGGCATTCTCGCCTACAGCTACCTTGGGATGGCGTTTGTCCAAGGAATCTTTCCTGAAAGAATCGACAATATTCGACGACTTGATGTTGAACGTATCGGGCGGTATTATCAATCAGGATCTTGATATCCGGACGGACGACAATGAAATGGGCTACTACCTCTACGAAACCATTCTGCAGACAGGCGGATGGTGGTCAACCGGAGGCGATGTCGGCGGCGAATCGGCAACCGAATTTCAACGCGGCGCCAATCCCAACCTTACCTACGTGAAACGGAAGGAAATCAATCTGGGATTGCGCGGCTCAATGTGGAACAAATTGCTCTCATTCGATCTGAACTACTTTTCCACCCGGATGGACGGCGGAATTACCCGCCCGACTTCCATCTATCCCTGGTATTTCGTGCAGAACGGTTATCCGAGTTCGTCCATTATTCCTTATGTGAACTATAATATCGACGACCGTTCAGGTTTGGATTTCAGCCTCTATCTGAACAAAAAAATCGATAAGGTTGATCTGACGCTGGGAGTAAGCGGATTATACTACAAAGCTACGGCTGTGCGCCGTGACGAAAATTTTGCGTATGATTACCAGTCCCGCATGAACCGACCCTTGAACTCGCAGTGGGGATTGGAAAGCCTTGGTTTATTCAAAGATCCGGAAGACATAGACCGGTCTCCGACACAACAGTTCGGTACGGTAAAACCGGGTGACATCAAATATAAGGATCAGAATGGCGATGGCATCATCGACAATAACGACGAAGTTTTCCTCGGTCGCTGGGACAATCCGCTGACTTTGGGTGTCAACCTGACGGCCCAATGGAACCATTTCACGCTTTTTGCGATGGGTAATGCTTATTCCGGAGGAAATGGAATGAAAAACAGTAGTTATTACTGGGTAAGAAGCGATAACAAGTATTCCGAAATCGTGCGCAACCGCTGGACGGAAGCCACCAAAGAAACGGCAACTTATCCGCGCCTGACCACCACGAGCGGCGACAACAACTTCCGCGGTTCGGATTTCTGGATGTACGACAGCGACCGTTTTTCCCTGTCGCTCGTACAGCTTACCTACGATGTGCCGAAAAGCTTCCTTTCAAAAGATTTCATCAAGGAATTAAGCGTCTATGCCGGCGGCTACAACCTGCTGACGATAGCGAAGGAACGGAAGCTTCTGGAAATGAATGTCGGAAGCGCTCCGCAAACCCGCTTTTACAACCTCGGTTTGAAAGCCGTATTTTAATAATGCTAAATAAAAATAGAATCATGAAACATATAATTAAATTATTAGTTCTCATTCCGTTTTTCGCCGGCTGCACCGACTTGTTCGAACCGGCCCTTGAAAACTACCGGAGTACGGACGCATTGTACAACGAGCCGGGCTTTGCACAAGGTCTTCTGGGTCATGCCTACATCAGCAATCCGGTAGGCTCCTGGTCGTTCAACGATGTAGCTACCGACGACGCCGTATCCAACGACCCGAACAACGGATACATGAAAATGGCGACCGGACAATGGCGCTCCGACAACAACGCGATGGACAGGTGGCAATACCTGCGTGCGTCCTGGCAGTACATTAATCTTTTTCTCAGTATTGCCGATGAAGTAAAATGGGCAAACGACCCCTTGGTAGCCGAAATGTTCAGAGACCGCATGAAAGGCGATGCCTACGGTATGCGGGCGTTATATATGTACCACTTGCTGATGAATCACGCCGGTTGGGCAGCCGATGGAACACTGTTCGGCATTCCCATTCTGACCGATCCGGAAACGGTCGAATCCGATTTTAACAAGCCGCGCAACACTTTTCAGGAATGTATGGAGCAATTGTATGCCGATGTAGATTTGGCAACTACTTTGCTTCCCCTGAACTACGGTACGCTGGCTGACGACGACAACCTGGTGCCTGCCAAATACAGAACCAAAGGCGTTACGGCAGCGCAATACTCGCGCGTGTTCGGCGACCATGCCCGCAACCGCATGAGCGGAGCCATTGCCGAAGCCGTTCGCGCACAAGCTACCTTGCTGGCAGCCAGTCCGGCTTACAATCAGGGAACTACCTATACCTGGGAAAATGCCGCCAACCAGCTGGCGATCGTACTCAACCGCCTCGGATCAAATCCGGTCGGCGAACTGGATCCCACCGGAAATACATGGTATCTTAATGCCTCCGACATTGATAATATCAGAGAAGGCGTCAATCCGAAGGAAATGCTTTGGAGAGGCACCCGCGAAGAAAACCGCTCGCTGGAAGAAGACCATTTTCCGCCTACTTTGTTCGGCAGGGGACGGCTTAATCCAACGCAAAATCTGGTAGATGCTTTCCCCATGGCAAACGGCTATCCCATCGGACACGCTTCAAGCGGTTATAATTCACAGAATCCTTATGCCGATCGCGACCCGCGTCTGGCGCGTTACATCGTAATAAACGGCAGTACGGCGGGAACGTCAAATTCAGTGATTACAACAGCTGCCGACGGTACGGACAACAATGCACTTGGAAAAACCGAAACATCCACACGCACAGGTTACTACATGCGAAAACTGCTGCGTCAGGATGTGAACGCCAATCCGAGTACGCCTACCAATAAATACCACTACAAGCCGTTCATCCGTTATACCGAGTTGTTTCTCAGTTATGCGGAAGCAGCCAACGAAGCCTGGGGGCCGACCGGAACCGGCAGCAACAGCTATTCGGCTTACGATGTAATCAAAGCAATCCGTAAGCGGGCAGGCGTAGGCGCTTCCAATAACGACGCTTATCTCGAATCCGCCAAAGGCGACAAGGACGCCATGCGGGAATTGATCCGTAGCGAACGCCGCCTGGAACTTTGCTTCGAAGGATTCCGTTTCTGGGATTTACGCCGCTGGAAAGCGCCCATTACCGAGTCTGCAAAAGGCTTGCAAATCATGGGTGCAAGCTATACGGAAATTCCGGAAGTGGAAAAACGCTCCTATCAGGACTATATGTATTACGGTCCCATCCCTTACAGCGAAATACTGAAATTCAGCAGCCTCGTACAAAACAAGGGCTGGTAAATAGATGATGTCGAACAAAATAATACGAAGATAAATGAAAAAATATATTTTGATAATACTGCTTATAAGCGCCCTGTTTACATCCTGCCATAACGGCGACTGGGAATTTTCCGATTATGATTACACCGCAGTGTATTTTGCCTATCAAACACCGGTGCGCACCATCGTACTGGGCGAGGACGTATTCGATACTTCCCTCGACAACGAGCACAAGTGCCAAATCATGGCGACCATGGGCGGCGTGTATGCCAATAATGTGGACAGAATAATTAACTTTCAGGTTGATAATTCACTGTGTAACAGTCTTGTATTTGAAGACGGAAGTGATGTCGCAGCCATGCCGGCGAATTATTATTCTCTGTCGTCCGACAAAATCACTATTCCCAAAGGCAGCGTATTGGGTGGCGTAACCGTATCACTGACAGACGCTTTCTTCGCCGATCCCCTGGCGTTGAAAAACACATACGTGATACCTGTGGTAATGACCGGTGTACAAAATGCCGATTCGATTTTGCGCGGCGCTCCTTTAACGGCGAATCCCAACCGGGCCATTGCCGATAATTGGGATATCGCACCGAAAGACTACATCCTGTATGCCGTAAAATACATCAATCCCTGGGACGCCTATTACCTGCGGCGGGGAAAAGATGTTATCGTCAAGGACGGTGTCACGGAAACAAAAGTGCGTCAAGCCGACTATGTGGAAAAGGATGAAGTTTTCAAATTGACCACGCTTTCGATGTCGGAACTGGATTTACCTACGGATTTTCAGAATCAGTTGGGCAATAATTTAAATCTGAAAATAAAGCTGAATTTCAGTGCTGACCAGAAATGTACCGTAACGCCGGTAACTACCGCTTACCAACTCAATGACACGGTTAGTGTGTACAATATCACGGCAAAAGGCAACGGTCAATTCGTCAAAAAAGGAGAAAAGAACAGTTGGGGAAATAAAGACCGCGACGCCCTGTACTTGGATTACGAAGTCGGTTACGAAGTGGAAATCCGCTATCCGAAAGCAGGTCTTCCAACGAATAATCAAGTGGTTAAATACAACACGACCGATACGTTGGTTGTCAGGGACAGAGGCGTTAAACCCGAAACGTTTACCCCAAAATTGAAGTAAAATGATTGGTTACAAAAAATTTGAATGGATATGAAACACATAAATAAAATAACATTGGCTTTCGTGCTGATAATAGCAGTCGTTACTTCCTGTGTGGACAATTCGATACTGGAGTATGAGGTAAAGAAACCCGCTTCGATAGCAGACATGGAATACCTGAATGCTTATAATGCCCTGAAAACATACATAGATCGCTCCGCCAATCCCAATTTTAAGCTGGGAGCCGGCGTTTCGGTCAGCGACTATAACGCACAAGGCTTGGTTTACCGGCTCATTTCGAGCAATTTTGACGAAATAACCGCCGGTTATGAAATGAAACATGGAGCAGTTGTTCAAGCCGATGGAAGTCTGAACCTCGGCAATGTATCTGCTTTTGTGGAAACCGCCGATAAAGCCGGCATTTCGGTTTTCGGGCATACCCTTTGCTGGCATGCCAACCAGAATGCCAAATACTTGAACGGACTGATTGCGCCGACCGTTATTCCCGGCGCCGGCGGCCCTACCTGGGACGCTTTTTACGATCAGAATTTTGAAACCGATGATGCTTCCAATTACTCGTTTTCTACGAACGGCGAACATTCGTTGACGGCTGTGGGCGAAGGTTTTGAAGGCAAAGGCAGAGCTTTGAAAATTGTCAATACGGAAGAACGCGCCAACGACTGGGATGTACAGTTGTTCGTAACTTTCCCCCAACCCGTGGCGCAAGGCGACCGGATATTGTTGACAATGGACATCAAATCGGATGCAACCGCCTCTTATTCAACGCAGGCGCACACCGCACCCGGCGCTTACAAGCATTGGGACTTCTTCGGCTCGCTGACTTCAACACCCGAATGGACAACTTATACCAAAGAAATCACCGTATCGGGCGACCAGGCTACAGCCAACACCATCGCTTTCAATCTCGGCAAAACGGCTACTACGTATTATTTTGACAATATTAAAGTTACAAAATACAATGAATCGGGAGGCGGAGGGCCGGCTCTTGACCCGAGTGTCATTGCCAACTCGGATTTCGAAACCGGCGACGCCGGATGGGTAGGGTGGGGCAACGGTTCTACCCGGGGACGTTCGGCAAATGGCGAAGGCTATGGCGGCGGTTATTGTTATTACATGACAAACCCCTCTACAACAAACTTCTGGGAGGCGCAAACGGCTTATGATTTGTCCCCCGCTTTGAAAATGAACGGCAGCTATACGCTGAAAATGAAAGTAAAGGGAAGCATTGCCGGCAATATCCGCGCCGAAGTGCAATCGTCAGCCGACTATTCGAGCGACGGCTTCGGAGCATTTGCCGTAACAACCGACTGGACATCCGTCGAACTTTCTACCGTGATGGGTAAGGAAGATCGTAACCGGTTCGTCATCAGTTTTGGCGATTATGCCGGTACAATTTATATTGATGATGTAACGTTACAATACCTCAATCCCAATGGAGGCGGCGAACAAATCATTGAGAAAACGCCGGAAGAAAAACGTCAAATCCTTACGGAATCCTTAGAAACGTGGATTTCGGGCATGATGGCCGCCAGCAAAACCGTTAAGGCTTGGGACATCGTGAACGAACCTATGTCCGACTGGCCGGATCAGTACCAACTGAAAACAGGCATCGGCAAAACCGATATGGCGGCGGACGAATTTTACTGGCAAGACTATCTGGGCAAGGATTATGCGGTAACCGCCATTCAGATAGCACGCCGTCAGGAAGGACACGAAAGCGACAAGCTTTTTATCAACGATTACGGTTTGGAATCAAGTTTGGATAAGTGCAAAGGATTAATAGAATATGTCAAATACGTCGAAAGCAAAGGCGTGAAAGTCGATGGTATCGGTACGCAAATGCACGTTAGCTTGAATTTGGCCGACAGGGATAAAATTGCCGAACACTTCCGCTTGTTGGCGGCTACCGGTAAATTGATTAAGATATCCGAATTAGACATGGGAATTGAGGTTGACGGCAAAGGTATTAAAACCGATCAGGCTACCGACGAGCAGCTCCGCGCACAGGCCGATCTTTACAAATACATCGTGAAGACCTATTTCGAGATTATTCCCGCGACGCAACGCTACGGCATTACCCAGTGGGCGGCGACAGACAGTCCGGCAAGCTCCAGCTGGAGAGGCGGCGAGCCGATTGGCTTGTGGACCTTGGACTACGACCGCAAGCATGCTTATGCCGGTTTTGCGGATGGTTTATCCGGAGCAAAATGATGAAAAAATAATTATTGTATTGGCGGTTGTACCTCAAAGACAGCCGCCATGCATAAAATTCAACCGTTATGAAGAACAAAAAAATTTTATTATTTACGCTGCTGTTACTCAGTTGCAACACTTTGTTTTCACAATCTTCCGGGAAAACATTAAAAGACGCTTTAAAAGGCAAGTTTTATATAGGAACCGCTTTAAATCTTGGACAAATATCGGGCAAGGATGTTGCCGATATAGATGTTATCAAACAGAATTTCAATGCCATCGTTGCGGAAAACTGCATGAAAAGCATGTATCTTCAACCCAAGGAAGGCGAATTTGATTTTGCGGACGCCGACAAATTCGTAACATTCGGCGAGCAAAACGGAATGTGGATTACCGGACATTGCTTAATCTGGCACAGTCAGCTGCCCCGGTGGTTTTTTATCGATGAAAATGGAAACAATGTTTCACCGGAAACGCTGAAAGCAAGGATGAAAAGCCATATTTCAACGGTAGTCGGCCAATATAAAGGCCGAATCAAAGGCTGGGATGTTGTGAACGAAGCCATCATGGAAGACGGTTCTTACCGGAAAAGTAAGTTTTATGAAATACTTGGGGAAGAGTTTATTCCTTTGGCTTTTCAATATGCACAGGAAGCCGATCCCAATGTCGAACTGTATTACAACGATTACAACGAATGGTATCCGGGAAAGCGGGCAACCGTTGTCCGGTTGATAAAAACATTGAAAGAAAGAGGAATCCGTATTGATGCCATAGGCATGCAGGGACATGTAGGCATGGACGGCCCGTCGATGGAAGAATACGAACAAACGATATTGGATTATACCCGTGCAGGCGTAAAAGTAATGGTTACGGAATTTGATTTATCCATATTGCCGGCGCCCCGCCAAGGTGTTGGTGCAGATATCTCCACCAATTTTGCCTATCAGAAAGAATTAAATCCTTATACCGAAGGCGTACCTGATTCCGCTTCGACAGCATGGACAAACCGGATGTCGGATTTTTTCAAACTGTTTCTGAAATATCCGGGCAAAGTTTCCCGCGTTACGATGTGGGGCGTAACGGACGGCGGTTCATGGAAAAACGGTTTTCCGGTTCGCGGACGCACCGATTACCCGCTGCTTTTCGACCGCAAATATCAGGCAAAACCGGTTGTAGCCGAGATTATTCGTTTGGCTGAAAAGAAATAATAAATGGTCATATAATTAAATTATGAAATCAGTAAAAGCAATAAGCATTTTCATTTTTCTAAGCATTTTCTTGTTTGCTTTGGAATTACAAGCGCAAACAAATACCTATACCGCCGACAATGGCAACGGTACTTATACCAATCCCATCTCATTCGAAGACATTCCCGATCCGGCCATGGTTCGCGCCGGCGATGATTATTACCTGACAAGTTCCACCATGCACATCATGCCCGGATTACCGATATGGCACTCCAAAGACCTGGTGAACTGGAAGTTAATCAACTACGCCTTCGACCGCTTCGACTTGGGGCCGGAGTTTCGTTTTGAACCCGACCCAACGGAAAATAATCGCCGTGACATGTACGGACGCGGCATCTGGGCGCCGGCTTTTGTCTATCACAAAGGCATGTTTTATATCTTCGCCAATGTGAACCGCCATACCGTGCAGATTTTCCAAACCGATAATCCGGCGGGTAAATGGAAGCATCACGTTATGAAACGCGGATTGCACGACCTGGGTGTCTTCTTTGACGATGACGACAAAAAATATGTAGTCTGGGGAGCAGGAACAATTACGCTGGCGGAACTGAACAATGACCTGACCGACATCAAGCCCGAAACGCAAAAAACAATCGCAACGGGAGTAGGCGAAGGCTCGCATGTTTACAAAATCGACGGAAAATATGTTATTATCTGGGCGGTTCCGGGAGCCACAACACCGATGCAATGCGGTATTGCCGATAAAATCGAAGGCCCCTACGAAGTCCGCGTCGTCAGCGAAAAAGACCATCAGGGCTATTTGAAAGGCTTAACCCTGCATCAGGGCGGAATTATCCAAACGCCTTTGGGCGAATGGTGGGGTTATTCCATGCAGGACAGAGATGGTATCGGTCGTATGACCAACCTGGCGCCGGTTACCTGGCAGGAAGGTTTTCCCTATTTCGGATTACCCGGCAACTTAACAAAAACGCCTCGCACTTGGATAAAACCTGATATGGGCAAGCCTGCCGAACCCATTACGCCTGCCATGCCGCGCAGCGACAACTTCGACAATCCCAAACCGGGTATTCAATGGGGCTGGAACCACCTGCCGGACGATTCAAAATGGTCATTGACGGAAAACCCCGGCAAACTGCGCTTACATTCGCTTCCGGCTGAAAATTTTTGGTATGCCAAAAATACGCTGACGCAAAAAGCCATCGGTCCGGACAGTTACGCAAGCGTTTCGATTGACGCTTCGGCCTTGAAAGAGGGGGATATCGCCGGTCTGGCTTTGCTGACTTCTCCCTACGCATGGCTGGGTATTGAAAAAACCGGCAAAGACTATCAATTAACAATGTATAAACAAGCCGTACAGTCTCGTCGTCCCGGCACTGCGGAAAAAGCGGAAGACAACAAATATACTGTCAAGTTAAATTCTCCTCATATTCGCTTGAAAGTACATACCGATTTTGTTGCCGATGTAGCCCGTTTTTCGTATAACGCCGGTGATGGAGGCATGTATTACCCAATCGGGGAAACCGTTCCGTTGCATTTTACGATGGCAACTTTCCAGGGAATCCGTTACGCTTTGTTTCATTTCAATACACAAGGAATAAACGGCGGTTATGCGGATTTTGACGATTTTACCGTCGAAGAAACCTACCCGCACGGATTTCGTTCGATTCCATACGCTAAGACAGTACTGTTTAAGAATAAAGCGGAAAATGCTTCTTTCCTCACGATACAGGGAATGGATGAATTCTTTGTAGATTATTGCAAACAGGGACGTGTAGCACTGCGAGCCAATGACGGCAGCTTTGTTTCCGTTGACCCCTCAGGAACAGTTTCTCTCAAAAAAGGGAAGCCTGATACACAGGAAACTTTCCAGTGGATAGAACTGGATGACGGTTCTGTGGCTCTATTATCCTTGGCTACCAATCGTTATTTAACGGTTGCAAAGGGAAATATCAATGCACTGACCGATATTCCCGCACCGGACAGGAAGGATGGTGTAAGTTTTGACTATGTAGAATATTAAAAGTAATAATAATGAAAATTTTCAAATCATTTCACAAGCAACAGGTGATACTGATATGCGCCTTTATGCTTTTGTTTGCTTCCGCAGAAGCAAAGAACGATAAAAACATGCCCGTGTTCAATAATTTCGTTTATCAAGGCGAAGACCCGGTTTATAATGAAAATCCATTGCAGGCGAACGAATTTTACAATCCCATCCTTCAAGGCTGCTACCCCGATCCAAGCATTTGCAGCAAGGGAAACGATTATTATCTGGTAGCTTCTTCTTTTGCCATGACTCCCGGCGTACCCATCTTTCATTCCAATGACTTGGTCAATTGGAAACAAATCGGGCATGTCTTGGACAGACCCACGCAACTGAAAGTAGAAGATACAGGAATAAGCGCTGGAATTTATGCTCCAACCATCCGCTACAATCCGCACAATGACACGTTTTACATGATAACCACGCAATTCGCCGGCGACTTCGGAAACATAATCGTCAAAACCAAAGACCCGATGAAAGGCTGGAGCGATCCCATCAAACTCCGTTTCGACGGAATAGATCCGTCCATTTTCTTTGACGATGACGGGAAAGCCTATATCGTCCACAATGACGCTCCCGATAAAGGAAAAGAACTGTACAACGGCCACAGGATCATTAAGATATGGGAATACGACGTGGCGAATGACCGGGTAATTCCCGGAACCGACAAAATGATTGTCGATGGCGGAGTGGATATTACCCAAAAACCCATCTGGATTGAAGCGCCTCACATTTACAAAAAAAACGGACGCTATTACCTGATGTGCGCCGAAGGCGGTACCGGCGGTTGGCACAGCGAAGTGATTTTTGTCAGCGACAATCCCAAAGGGCCTTACGTTCCTGCTGCCAATAATCCGATTCTTACCCAGCGCTATTTTCCGAACGACCGGAAAAATAAGATCGATTGGGCGGGACATGCCGACCTTGTAGAAACTCCGGACGGAAAATATTATGGCGTATTTTTGGGCATTCGTCCCAATGAAAAGGACAGAGTGAACACAGGCAGGGAAACATTCCTGTTGCCGGTGGACTGGACAGGCGAATTTCCTGTCTTCGAAAACGGACTGGTTCCCTTATCCGTTAAACTGAAATTGCCGGAAGGCGTAGAAAACAACACCGGAAAAGCCGGCTTTTTCCCCAACGGAAATTTTACATTTACCGATAACTTTACGAATAAAAACTTGGATTACAGATGGATTGGCGTAAGAGGCTTTCGCGAAGATTTTGCGACGATAACAAAAGCAGGTTTACAAATCAATCCGTATCCGGCGAATATCAAGGAAGTAAAACCGACTTCCACGCTTTTTCACAGGCAACAACACCATTCGTTTACGGCAACCGTAACCATCAATTATAAGCCGCAATCGGAAAAGGATTTAGCAGGAATAGTGTGTTACCAAAGCGAACGGTTCAATTATGTATTCGGTATCACAAAGAAAGAAAAAGATTACTATATTGTTCTTGAAAAGACGGCCGGCAAGGGCAATCCGCGCACTGCTCCTACATCTACCGTCATCGCTTCCGAAAAAATAGATCCGACAAATCCGGTAAGATTGCAGGTCGAAGCGAAAGGAGATGACTATAAATTTAATTATTCGGTAGATAATAATACGTTTAAAAATCTTGGCGGCACGGTATCCGGCGATATTCTTTCAACCAATGTGGCTGGGGGATTTACCGGCGCTTTGATTGGTTTGTATGCTACTTCGCAAAATGATCTATTGGTGCCTTAAAACTGTTTATTATTTCAACACGGTTTTTAAACAAATCAAAGGAATGGCGCCAAATTATTAATATGCGGCACATTTTGGTTCATGGGTATTATCAAACCGAAGATAAATTTGTTTGGGAGGTGGCACTAAACGATATGTATATAAAGAAGATATTGTCGGAAAGCTTTTAACTTCCGACTTTTCTTTTTATCTTTGCAATTTGTTTTTGAATAACAGATAAAAATAATATTGTATCAGATGAATAAGAAATTATTACTAACACTAAGTATGCTGCTGGTTATGGTGGCATTGAATGCTCAATCTCTTGCACAAAAAACAAAAAACGCTTTTATGAGCGATGCTTTTCAACTTTCCGGATATGGACAAATTATCGGAAATATCAGCGAATATCCCAGCCGTGGACAGACTAAAACAACGGCGAATAATTCGATAGATGTGGCGCGCGCCATCCTTTTTGCCGTCGGTAAATTAGGCGCGGATAACCAGTTCGGCTACATGTTGATGTATGATTTCGGCCCCAATTCCAGTCTTCAAGAATTGTACGGCGAATGGCTTCCAATGGATGCTCTCAATGTTCGTTTCGGTCAATACAAAATTCCGTTTACCATTGAAAATCCCATGTCGCCTACCCGGGTGGAGACAATTTATTTTTCACGCTCGGTATCGGCCATGGCGGGAAGCGCCGGCGATTTCAATCAGTTTGGCGCAGCCGGGCCGGATGCACAGTCCATTTCGGTCAAAGCGGGCCGGGATGCCGGTTTACAATTGTCGGGCAAATTATTTAAGAAAAATGATTTTTTCCGCCTCGAATATTATACCGGACTTTTCAACGGAACGGGTTTGAACACCAAAGACAACAACAATCACAAAGATTTTATCGGAACGGCTTATTATCAACCTATTAAAGGATTAAGGCTGGGCGGTTCCGTCTATTCCGGGAAATTGTACTATGCCCGAAACGAACAACCGGCTACGAATCATACCCGCGATACTTGGGCGGCAAGCGCAGAATACAACAGCAAATATTTTTACGGACGTTCGGAATACATCGCAGCTAACGACGGAGGCGTGAAACGGGCCGGTTATTATGGCTCGGCAGTCTGGAAATTGGTTCCCAACAAATGGGAAGTGTTGGGAAAATATGATTTCTACGATAAAGATACTGCTGTCAGTCGGAACGAAGCCGTTGATATTACTACCGGCGTCAATTGGTATTTTGCCTATTTGAGCCGTATTCAATTCAATTATATTCATACGGATGATAAAGTTTTGGGTGTAAACAATGCAATCGCGGCGCAGTTGCAGGTGTTTTTTTAACAAAATAATATAACACAATATCAATCACCATGAAAAAAATATTTATTTTTATTCTTCTATGTTTACCGTCTTTAATAAGAGCGCAAGAAGTGACGTTGCAAAACGTCTATGCCCGTGATTATCAAACATTAAACGGGAGTTGGAATTATATCATCGACCCTTTCGATATGGGGTATTACGATTACCGTTTAAAGGAAAATCCGAATGGTTTTTTCAAAAATCAAAAAGCGAAACACAAAGCGGATTTGGTTGAATATAATTTCGATACCGCTCCGTTGATGTTGATTCCTTCCGATTGGAATACGAAAAATTCCCAATTGTTTTTTTACGAAGGCAGCGTTTGGTTCAAGAAAGATTTCAATTATTCTCCCCAACCGGGTAAAAAAACTTTCGCTTATTTCGGCGCAGTCAATTACGATGCCAAAGTGTATCTGAACGGCGAAAAACTCGGCGAACATATCGGGGGATTTACGCCTTTCAGTTTCGATATTACCGGAAAAGTGAAAGATGGAAGTAATTTTATTGTAGTCAGAGTAAACAACGAGCGCCATCCCGAAGGCGTTCCGACAGTCAATGCCGATTGGTGGAATTATGGCGGTATTACCCGTGAAGTACTGTTGGTGGACGTTCCCGAACTTTTCATCAATGATTATTTGATTCAATTGGAAAAAGGAAAATACGACAATATTACCGGTAAAATTAATTTAAGTCAACCGGTAGCAGGTAAAACGGTGGTCTTGGAAATTCCGGAATTGAAAATAAAGCAAACGCTATCAACCGATGCCTCCGGAGCGGTTTCTTTCAGCATCAAAGCCAAACCGGAACTCTGGAGTCCCGAAAATCCGAAACTATATGAAATAACTTTAGCCTCCGGCGAAGAAAAAATCAAGGATAAAATCGGCTTCCGACAGGTTGAGACGGTAGGTAAAGAAGTTCGCTTGAACGGTAAAAAAATCTTCTTGAAAGGCATCAGTATTCATGAAGAAGCGCCTTTCCGTCAGGGTCGCGCATGGTCGCCGGACGATGCCAAAATATTGTTGGGTTGGGCGAAAGAATTGGGTTGTAACTTCGTTCGTTTGGCGCATTATCCGCACAACGAATACATGGTTCGCGAAGCGGAAAAATTGGGTTTGATGGTTTGGTCGGAAATTCCGGTTTACTGGACGATTCATTGGGATAATCCCGCTACCTACGCCAATGCCCAAAAACAACTGAACGACATGATTAACCGCGATAAAAACCGGTGCAATATTGTCATCTGGTCGGTAGCCAACGAAACGCCTCACAGCGAGGCGCGCGACCTGTTTTTGGCTAATTTGGCCAAATTTGCACGCGAAAAAGACAACACCCGTTTAATCAGTATGGCGATGGAAGTTACCGGTACCAGAAACAATACCAGCAAAGTGGAAGATTATATGAGCCAATATGTGGACATCATCAGCTTCAACAATTATTTGGGTTGGTATGGCGGAAGGGTTGAAGACGCCAAAACCCGTCAATGGGAAATACCTTATGATAAGCCATTCTTTGTGAGCGAATTTGGTGCAGGCGCTTTGCAAGGGAAACATGGCGATAAAGGCGAAATCTGGACGGAAGAATATCAGGCGGAATTGTATAAACAAACGCTTGCCATGTACAATCGGGTAGAAGGTTTTGCCGGAACAAGTCCTTGGATTTTGGTCGATTTTTATTCGCCTCGCCGGCAATTAAACGGTATTCAGGATTTCTTTAACCGGAAAGGACTTATTTCCAACAATGGCGTGAAAAAACAAGCCTTTTTCGTATTGCAGGACTTTTATAAAACAAAATAAAAAATAAAATAATACGCATGAAAACAACAAATTATTTATTATTATTA
>BNXY01000052.1 GCA_025999935.1 Bacteroidia bacterium
TTGTTTGAATTCTTCGAATAAAAGTGGCGCAGCTACGCAGCTATGGGTTTGTTTATGCCCTTATTACCGTGCGCTTACGCACACGGCTACAAAGATGTTGGCGCTATGCGCCTTTTCGCACAAACACCTATTTTTACTGCTGACCCGAGCTGAGTAGTAACAATATTTTATTTATCTGATTAATTCGTGATTGTGGGATGCGGAAGGTGACCTGAGTAGTTACGATTGCATATTATAAAAAAAATATTAATACATTTGCAAAATTATATATAGTGTCCATTGAATTAAACACGAATGAAAAGCTTATTGCTATATACTTCCCATGATAATCAATCATGTTTCTACTTTCTGCGGCTGCACAGCGGTGGAATGGGAGAAACAACCGGTTGAGCCGGGGAAAACAGCAGACATAAAAGTGGAAATAAAACCGGAAGAAGACGGATATTTTAATAAAACAATAGATGTATATTGTAATGTAAAAGAAAAGAAAGGAGGATAACAGCGGCAAAGGTACAAAAATAGTTGAAAATTTTATATAAATGTTTAATAATTAATAAATATAATTTTAAAAATTAACAAATATGAACAAGAAAGTATTATTAGGAATCGCCGCATTGGCGATTGCAGGAGTGAGTGTAGTAAATGTGAATTTCAATTCACGAAGTAATAATTTATCAGATGTTTCTTTGGCCAATGTGGAAGCGTTGGCACAAGAAGTTACCGTTGGGAAGATATGCTACTATCAATATTAAAAGAAATATTTCACTATAAATAGCTAAATATATGAAACTAAAAAATATATCAAGAGGATTGAATATTCAGTCTCTTATTCACACTTTACAAAAGAAGATAATCAGTCTGTTTTTATTTGTACTATTATTCTTGTTTGCTTGTAATGGAAAAAATAAGGAAATAAACGCCATCGTAGATTATTTTGACAAGGAACAATCATTAGCACATAAAGCATTAGACATTCACGATGATTTGAATGTCTTAATTGAGCCACAAGAAATAGTCATCCATAACAACTTAATGGTTGTTGCACATGTAAGAGATGATAAGCTTTTTTCCCTCGTTAATCTTAACGAAAAGAAAGTGATAAAATCATGGGGCGATAGAGGACAAGGGCCGTATGATTTTGTCGGATTTTTGGATATGTATGAAAATTATGATAATAGCGGTATAAATATCTGGGACCCTTCACTCAAACGATTAAACTTCTTTTCATTTGATAGAATTTCAAACCAAGAGAATCCTCTTCCACAAAATTTATTCCATGATTTGAACAATCCAAATATGCTTACGATGCTGTATCCAAATATACTTCAGTTGGATAAATCTCGCTATTTAGCATTAGGGAATAGTGAAGACAAACGATTCACACTATTAAATATTGAATCGGATGTGATGATTAAGACAGGCGATTTTCCATCATCTGATCATAATAAAGACCTCCATCCCATCATCCGCAATCAACCTTATAATGGAAAAATTAGATTCAACAAACGACAACAAAAAATAGCCTATATATCATACGAAAGCGAAATGTTCGAGATATTTCAGGTAGCAGATTCCGGTCTCACATTGGTTTATGGAAATTACACCACAATTCCTAAATATGAATTGTCCACAAAGAAAGGGGGAACTGTTACAGAAAGGATTGGAAATGGGAATGGCCGTTGTATCGCGCTTACCACATCCGATGAAAAAATTTTTATTTTATATCAAGATTATCCTAAAAATGCAGATAAAAAGGATATTGATTTGGCTTTATCCCAAGAGGCTAATATCATACTGGAATTTGATTGGAATGGGAAGCCGATACGACAATATCATCTTGACTGTATGGTTAATCTGGTTTTTTATGACAAGGATGGAAACAAGCTGTACGCATCTCAAAGCCCTGAAAACAAAATTGTTTATTTTGACATCAAATAATGTGACTGAATTTTGTACTCGAATTTATTTACATGTCACAGATTATTTATTTTCACGTATTTTGATTCATGAAATACTCTTGGAAAAACCTCTTTAAACATTTGCTAACCGGTATCAAGATATTTGCAGCGGGTATTTTGTTGGCTGTTTTGTATTTTAACATTCGCATCATTGTAGGGGCGTTGCGCGCAACGCCCCTACGGTGGGTGTTGTATGGTTTTATTGTTCTTACCGGTTTGGTCGAGGCTGTTTGGGGCTTGCGGCAACTCTACGGGTTTGAAATGTCGCAGCACAATTTGTTTAAAATGACCGGTTTTTTTCAATCCGGGGCCTTATGCCGGGTATTTGGCGGTGGTGTTTCCGCACTGCAAAAAATTACCCACATCCGCTATTGGTTTAGCTACGCGACCGTACCCGGGGAAAAGAGGAGCGGCCATTCACTTACGAGGAACAACAGCAGGTATGGTGGTAATGTCCCTAATAATAAATTTTAGTCTTTTATTGGCTACAAATTGAATATTTATACCTATATTTGTCCGAATATTCGGATATTATCTGTTTATTTGAAATGTAAAATTTGAAATATCTATCTTTAAAAAATTTGGTTATGGGAGAAAAAAGTATTAAAGGAACGAAAACAGAACAAAATCTGTTGAAAGCTTTTGCCGGCGAAAGTCAGGCAAGAACGCGGTACACTTTTTTTGCAAGTAAGGCGAAAAAAGAAGGCTATGAGCAAATCGCCGGTATTTTTCTTGAAACGGCAGACCAGGAAAAAGAACATGCAGAACGATTTTTTAAATTTTTAGAAGGCGGTCAGGTAGAGATTACGGCTACTTTTCCGGCAGGGATTATCGGCACTACGATTGAAAATTTACGTGCAGCCGCTGAAGGCGAATACGAGGAATGGAACGACCTTTATCCCGCATTTGCCGAAGTTGCCGCCGAAGAAGGTTTTCCTCTGATTGCTACCGCTTTCAAAAAGATTGCAACAGTGGAAGTGCAGCACGAAAAACGGTATCTCAAACTGTTGGCCAACCTTGAAACCGATACGGTTTTCAAGAAAGGCGAAGAAATCGAATGGCAATGCCGCAATTGCGGTTATGTTCACACAGGAACGGAAGCGCCGGGAGCTTGTCCGGCTTGTTTGCATCCGCAGGCTTATTTTGAGCCGAAGAAAAATAATTATTAAAAAAGCCCGAAAAGGGCTTTTTTAATAGGAAAAGATACAAAATTCAAAGGCTGTCATTTGGGATTTGACAGCCTTTATTATTTATGCATTTATTAGGTATTAGCCCGTGAGGCAAAAAAGAAGATTGTATTTAAGTTTTTCGGGTACAAAGGTGGGCTATTTTTTATTACCAACCAAATAAAAAAACATATTATAAAACATGTTTTTTAAATTTAAGAGACCTTAATATCATAAAAATTGTTAAATATACACAATTTATGCTGAAAAGTTATGTTTTATAACATAAATGTATTATCTTTGCACCGTGTTTTTCATGGTATTAGATTTAAGGTTAACAATGAAGATTGGTTGTCGTGAGACAACCTTTCCTTTTTTATAGCAGGTATATGGCTACTTTAAGGTATTTTGCAAATAAAAATTGGCGGTAAATAGGGATTGCACGTACTTGTCGGCAAACGTAACTTTGCACCATCAATTATCAGTTAATTTATCATGTGCAAAATCCTATTTTCTTTCATCCTATTCATATCCTTTGTCTTTAACATTCGGGCGCAAGCCGTTCCGGAAAGCGAAAACAATCTAAACGACAGCATTACAACGGTTTCCATCGAAGAAGTGGTAATAACCGGCACTTTAACGACTCGAACACTCAAAAATACACCGGTATTGACCAAAGTAATTTCGAGCAACGACATCCGGGAATCGGGTGCGACAACCGTACTGGAAGTTCTGGAGAATTTTGTTCCCGGAGTGAATTTCACACCCAACCCGATGGGCGACAATATCCAAATCGCCGGATTGGATAACAAGTACATATTAATTCTGCTTGACGGCGAACGTCTGGTCAATGAACGCACCGAAAATGTTAATTTCTCCCGCCTCAATACCTTTGATATCAAACAAATAGAAATCATTAACGGCGCTTCTTCGGTGCTTTATGGCTCCAATGCGATTGGTGCGGTTATCAATATCATTACCAAAGAGGTAACTCAAGCGGTGCAAGGCTCGGTACGCGGCCGTTATTCCAAGTATAATTCGTATGTGGGCGATGCTTCCTTGGGATTGAAAATGAATAAACTTTCGTCCAAAACGGTTTTTACAGCCAAAAATTCGGATGGATATACCTTGAAATCGCACACGATGGATCCGTATTCGGACTACACGCTGTCGCAGGTTTTCAAATATAAATTCAACGCTCAATGGGATGCGGAACTGAAAGGAACTTACTACAACAATGAAACTTGGTTTCTGCATAAATATCAAACCCGCATAGATGAGGATTATACCTTGGGTGGAAAAGTACAATATACTTTCTCTAAGGACAATGTGTTGACGTTTTCCGGGAACAACGACAAATACGAAGGTCACCTGATTTACAAGTTGCGCAACGATTCGTCGACTTATGCCAATGGCTCACAATACACTGTTTTTCGTTTGACGGATGCTTGGAATATAACGGAAAACATACAGTTCGTCAGCGGCGCCGAAATGAATTTGGAAAACACGTTCAGTTACAATCAATTTGGTTTCGACCCGGAAGAACGGAACGCTTCCAACTGGAATTTATTTACCCAAGGGGAATTTAAAACAGAAAGCGGCTTGGATGCCTTGGTGGGCGTTCGTTACACCCGGCATTCGCAATTTGGGGGCTACCTTTCGCCTAAAATATCATTGATATACCGCTTGGAAAATTTCCGTTTCCGGGGAAATATCAGCAACGGATATAAAGCGCCTACTTTGAAAGAATTATACATGAATTTTCCGCACAAGATAGGCGAAGATATTCCTTTTTGGGTAATAGGAAACAAGGATTTGATACCCGAAGAATCGTGGTACAAAGCCATTTCCGCCGAGTATATATCCAACAATATCAATATGTCCGTTACCATTCACGACAATTCGATACAAAACAAAATCAATACCAATCAAGTATGGAATGAAACCCAAGGGCGAATGGAAATGAAATATGAAAATGTAGAGAATGCACAGATTACAGGCGTTGATGTTGCCTTGCAATGGACTTTTTGGAAGCGCTTCCAACTGAAAGCCGGCTATTCGTTTGCCGATGCCAGAGACAAAGACAGCGGATGGCAATTATCCGGAAACAGCAAACATACCGGGACATTGAATCTGGTTTATAAACAACGGCATTTGCCCTTTTTATCTTCTATTGAATGTCCATACAGTTTGTCATTGTTAGGAAGAGCAATGTCGCCACGTCTTTTTTATTCCACTTCGGAATCGGGGGAAATTACGGATGAATCAACCGGCAGTTATTACATCAGCAGTTTTGTATATACCCAGCAATTTCCGGTTTACAAGAAATTATCGGGCGATATTCAATTTGGTATCAACAACTTATTCAATTATATAAACAAGGATTATATCTCCAATAACACAGGCAGAACTTGTTTTGTGAGTTTGGGTATAAAATTTTAAATATGAAAACGATTACAAAAATAACAACATTGATTCTTTGCATGGCCGGCTTCGCGGCTTGCGACATGGACCGGCTTTGGGATAAAGATTATCTGTTTGAAGTCGTTGAACCTCAAGATGGCGTATTTATCTATGATTGCAGTAGTTACACCAAATGGAATTTCTTTTCGTTTGCCAAAGGCGAAATTATCGGCTCTTGCGATGCAATGGATGCCGAAGCGAACGAACAATGGCGTAAACGAACCGATTGGGATTTGGCTTTTCACCGTCAAAACATCAAAACAAACAGCGGTGCATCGGGTATTGGAATGGGCGGTATTTTGAAATATCCGCAAGAAACTTTCGACTTCGACGCCATTCTCGAAGCCCCCGAAGAGGGATACCAAACCGATGTTCAGGATTCCGTTATCTATGACATGAGCGGAATGATGACGGGAAGCATCGGATATGCCTACACCGGGCTGGCTCAACCCGTGAAAGGCTGGGCGGTACTGACCGATATGCAAAACGGCGTGTGGACGTATGTACAGTCTGCATTTATTGTCAGAACCGCTACCGGCAAATACGCGAAAATTTATTTGCGGAACTTCAAAAGCGATGTCGGCGCTTCGGGAACCGTAACCATGCAATACGTCTATCAAGACGATGGGACAATCAATTTGGATATAAAAATCAAAAAATAATATTTTATAAACTATTTAAATTACATTGATATGAAAATCAAAAAAATTACTCTTGTATTATTGAGCGTATTATTGGCAGTAAATCTTACGGCACAAGTTCAAACTTTCCGTTTAGACATCAGCGGAGGCGCATTTATGGGAAGTCCTATTCCCGATTACACCCGGTGGTATTACTTTTCATTTGAAAAAGGAGATACTATCGGAACAAGCGCTGTCGTATTGGAAAATATCAATGGCGGACAAATTGGAACAGAAGTAATTGACGCCGCATGGAAGGCGCGTACCGATTGGGATATGGCTTTTCATGCCACGGATATCCGGACCAACAGCGGAGCTTCGGGAACCGGCGAATCGGCATCGCTTTTGATTGCCGATACGCTCTCTACCACTCCCTTAGCGGATGTTTTCACCAATCTAAGCGAAGCTCCTGCAGAGGGATATGTTGCGGACGAAGTGTTAAGCGGAACATTTATTTTTGGAATGACGAGTATGCCTCCGCTCAGAACCACGCAACTCTCTGCATCCAAGGCGGCGCAAGGCTGGGCGGCTTTCGGGATGGGGGCAAGCGGAGAAAATCCGAAAGTGATTGTATTCAAAACAGCCACAGGCAAATACGCTAAGGTATATTTGAAACAATTCATTGACAAAGAAGAGCAAAAGCCCGGCTATATCGAATTTGATTACGTATATCAACCCGATGGAAGTCGCTATTTTACCAACACAGCAGGCATATCTACTACACCATCACCAATGATTGCCGTTTATCCGAATCCGGTTTCCGATGTTTTGAATATCGAAGTTGCCGAAAAATCCGATATTGTCATTTATAATCTTACCGGAACGATTGTGAAGCAGAGGAAAGCGCAAAGCGGTAGAGTATCTATTCCTGTTTCGGATTTAGTGAAAGGGAGTTATATTGTGAAAGTTAGTTCCAATAAAACAAGTCAAGCTCACAAGATAATTATTAGGTAATCAGTTTTAGGTCAGAAATACCGGCTGAATGGATTTTATAGAGAAATCCATTCAGCCGGTATTTTTTTATTACAAATTAATGCCAAAAACACAACCAAATCATAATCACTTTTCTTAGTCCTTCCAAATGTTGATTATTGACTTCTGCCTCCGGATGTTTAATTTTTAAATAATTCATTTTATGGAAAATAAAATAGACTATTTTATTTGTTCATTGAATATAAAAAAACATCATGGCAACCTCTATCAAATTAAAATTCATGCCCTCAAAAATCAAAAACAGAGAGGGAGTAATCTGTTTGCAATTGATTCATAACCGAAAAATCAAATTGCTCAGAACCCGGTTCCGTCTTTTCGCTACGGAATGGGACAACAAGACAGAAACGGTCTTTTTCGGCAATGCCCGAATAGAACGGCAAATTTATTTGCAATCAATAAAAAGCGGTTTGGATGCTGATTTGAAGCAACTCGAAGAATTGATTCGCCTGCTCGAAATGAAAAGCGATTATTCGGTAGATGAGTTAGCAGACTTATACACAAGTAATTCATTCAATGGTTATCTTTTTTCCTTTGTAGATTACACCGTGAAAAGTCTAAAAGAAAGTAGCCGCCGAAAGACGGCAAGTATTTGTATGACAGCTAAAACAAGTTTCGAGCGTTTCCTTGGCGGACAGGATATTCTCCTTGACAAAATAGACAACTGCCTGATGCAGAAATATGAAAACTATTTAAAAACTACAGGTATGATGAAAAATACCGTTTCTTGTTATATGAGGGCTTTACGTTCCGTTTATAATCAGGCGGTTAAACGTGGTTTGACTACTCAAAAAAATCCGTTTGCCAACATTTTTACACGTATCGACAAAACTGTAAAACGCGCCGTGAACGAAGAAATTATTGTGCGGCTCAAAAATATGGATTTGTCCATTCATAAAGAATTGGCATTAGCCCGCGACCTGTTTATGTTCAGTTTTTATATGCGAGGCATTTCGTTTATTGATATGGCGAATCTTCGAAAAAGTAATGTAAAAAACGGTTATGTCGCTTATTCCCGCAGCAAAACACGGCAAATGCTGACGGTAAAGCTGGAAGCATGTATGCAGAAAATTATTTCCCGATACGAATCGCAAACGGTAGATGATTATTTGTTGCCGGTTTACACTGCTCAAAACCGCGACAATACCAGCCAACTGCGCAACCACAACAAACGCCTGAAACGTATTTCCGAAATGCTCGGATTGGGAAAGTCATTAAGTTCTTACGTTACCCGGCACACATGGGCGACATTGGCGCTTCGCAAAGGAATTTCAATTGAAGTTATCAGCGAAAGCATGGGACACGAAAACGAGACCACTACTCGGATTTATTTGGCGTCATTGGATCAATCGGTTGTTGATAAGGCAAATGCAGAGATAATTAAATTAGAATAACAATTCCGCTTATTACGAATAGGTGGTATCAAAGCGCAAAATAAATTTTACAAAATTACAAATATTTGTTAACCAAACAAATAAAAAATACAAATATTTTACTATTTCTATATAATATAGAAAGAAAGTGTATATAAATTATTGATTTTATGCTTGTTTAATAAGATATTTAACTACTTTTTGCGTTATCGGTTTTTGTTATAAAGCTATTTATTTGAGTCGCAAGATGATAAGTAATACTTCAAAAATAGCGCAATGTATTTGTTTAATAAACTGTTTAATATTTTGTTTAACGAAAATTCGCCAACAATGTATATTGCTTAAAAACAATAAATTATGTGGACTAATTTTCTGATACCACCTATTCGTAATAGGCGGTATCGGCAAGATAAAGCATTTTAAAAATTTATAAATCTAAAAAACTAAAAAATTATGGCTTTATTTTTTAAGAAAGTACAGCGGGGAAATCCGAGGAATCCCGATGCTCCCAAATTGTGGCATCCCATTCTGAAAAGTGTAGGATTGGTAAAGGAAAAACAAGTAGCCAAGCTGTTGGCCGACGAAACAACGCTGAATCCGAAAGAAGCGGAAATGACGTTGTATCAACTGTTGAAAGTGGTTACAAACCTGCTGCTCGAAGGTCATACGGTGCAGTTAGGCAGTCTGGGCAGTTTTCGCCTGACGGTTCGCACCGAAGGGTCGGAGAAGGAAGAAGAAGCCAATGCAAGTAAAATTAAACACTTGCAGTTGCGCTTCGCCGCGTCCGAAGAAATGCGCGACCAAATTAAACATGCGACATTCAAGGATGTATCGACGTTGCAATGATGCGTATCCTTCATTCTCTTGATAACGATGCTTGCGATATCAAGAGAACGGAGGTCGCGTTATCAAGATGACGTGAGGTGCGTTGTCTTAATGACGCGGCATGCGTTGTCAAGAAGACGCGAGGAACAAAATGTTTGAGAAACAGGGTAAAGACCGGTCGGCTTTGGGTAAGAAACGACCATAAAAAGAATAATTCAATATCCGAATAAATGGCGGACATAAAATAAATCAATATGCAATCCTCGCAAAAACAATCGAAAAATAATAATCGAAGAATAGAATGCATTTCGCTTCTATTAGTATCTGTCGTAATTGCATTGGCTTTTTTTACGCTGTATAGTAGTCATAAAGCAAAATTCCAGGACGTAAATGACGGTATCGAACACAAATTCGTTGTGGTGCTCAAAAAAGGATTTAAGCCGGATGAACTGTCAAAGTTATTGATTAACAATAACTATTTTTCTGATCCAAAAGATGCAAATGTTATTGCTCAGCATATTTCCGACAAATTAAATGAGAAGAAAAAGACTATATTTTGGAGATTAATGAGCAAAATTCTGCCTCCGAAATTCATACCGGAAGAAGAAATAATCAATTTGGGAGCATTAAACTTATCAAGATTTAGAATAGAAGCAGATTCCGCTGAAATAATCGGAGGGGAAGCGTTGAAAATGCAAACGCTACGATCGCAAGAAATTTTACACGGAGACGTCAACATGGATAGCCTTTATAGTACTTTTCATCCCAATATAAAAGATATAGAAAAAGGAGATTGCGCCATTACCGTAAAAGTACAAGAAAAAAACGAAAAAGCATCGTGGCTTGACAAACTTCGTAAAAATGATAGCCATCGTGTTGACGGAGTTATTGTGCAATTGAAAGAACATTATTGGATTACAACGGGTGTTGATAAAACAACCAAGGATTCTATTTATGTTGCGATAGATACTATTATTGGATATGCCACGACAAATAAAGAGGGCATTGCGGTTTTCAAGGGACTAAGGAAAGACGGGTATTTCAGTGTTTTACCTGTAAAAAAAAGTTTTGAATACGGCTCGTCCAAAGGCACAAGCGCCGGAAAATCATTAGGAGAAAACCATGACTATTCTTTTACTCAAAAAGCACACAAAATACGCCTGATAGACCCATTGACCTATTCTCAAATAAAAGAAGATTCTACCGTCATTGTCCGTACGCCTCAAGATTATATAGATAGTTTGGTAAAATACATGGTTCTGTTTTTTCTTGTTTGGTGGGACTTGCATTTTTATTTATTTTATCGGAAAAAAGAAACCGACCCACTCATTTTGCCATTATTGATGACCTTAACCGGTATCTGTTTGGTTATTATGTATGCCATTCATAACCCGCTTGCCGATAAAATGCTTGGTAGGGATATGGCTATCGGCATAATCATAGGCGTTATTTTGATAGTACTATTGTCGGAAGTTAATTTTGCGAAATTTGTTAATTCGCAAAGTGGTTTTAAAATTAACAAGAAACAGGTTACAATACCTTTTGATTTACCAATGGCATTTTTAAGAGGATTATTGAGATTCCGCGTAGCAGGCAGAAAAATATATCCATTGGGAATAAAAACCTATCAATCAGTATGTAAAATTCCTGACGGCTTTGGCTATTTATTATTAGCTTTATTGCTTGCTTTGTCACTGTTTCCCTTTGGCGCCGGGCCCGAAGGTAGTGGCGTGAAAGTAAACCTGTTTTTCTTCCAACCGAGCGAAATCACCAAATATTTAATTGTCCTGTTTTTAGCCACTTTCTTTGCACACAGAGCTGCCTATTTCTCTAAAATAACAAATCTTAAGAAGCGAATAATCAACATTTCGATAATTGCAGCCGGAATAGGTATTTTGTTGGGTATTTATATTTTGTTGGGTGATATGGGTCCCGCCCTTGTTTTAGCTCTCACTTTCATTATTATCTATTCGATGGCACGACGCGATTTTCCGCAACTGCTTTTGGGTAGTGCTTCATTTGCAGTTTTGCTTTGGGTATCTTCTAAATTCTTTGGCGGGTCAACAACGATTTTGGCTACATTTGCGCTGTTGTGGTTTGTATTGTGGATAGCTTATGGAATGACAAATAAAAAACAGATCTTTGAAAGCGCCATTTTCCTCAATTTGATTATTGCCGCTTTTATATTTGGCGAAAATATTCCCAATGTAGGAGAACGATTACACGACAGGAATGCCATTTACACAAATCTTTGGAATAATGATGTAATCGGTGGCGACCAAGTGGTTCAAGGCTTGTGGGGACTTGCTTCCGGAGGAACTTTCGGACAAGGTTTAGGTAAAGGAAATCCCAATTTAGTACCGGCTTTTCATACAGATATGATTTTTACAAGTATCGGCGAAGAATTAGGAGGGATAGGTCTGTTGCTTATTATACTCTGTTTGGCTATTTTGCTGCATCGAAGCCTGCTTATCGGAAGACGAGCGGCTCAACCCTTTCTTTTCTATCTGGCTGTAGGTATTGCGATTGTTACCGGTGTACAATTTCTCATCATTACTTTGGGTAGTGTCGGTGTCATTCCGCTTACCGGAATTGCCGTACCCTTCCTCAGTTACGGCAAGGTAAGTTTAATCTTGAATCTGGCTGCTTTCGGCATTGTATTGTCTATCTCCCAAATTAGAGGTTCAAATCTTCAAAAAGAAGATACTACGAAAAGGTATGATACAATTATCCGTGTTGGCAGTATGGCATATACTTTCGTTTCGCTTTTATTATTGGGCGTATTGGCTTATTATCAGTTTTTCACAAGAAATACAACTCTTGTAAAACCAGCCTTTGTTGCCACACAGCAAGGCGAACGGATGATTGAATATAATCCGCGTATCAATTTGCTCATGAAAAATTTAGATGCCGGAATTATTTATGACCGGAACGGTTTGATTTTGGCGACAAATAGTGTAGATTCAATAACTGCAAATGTGAAGAAATTTACTGACGCAGGCGTCATTGCCGACAATATCACAAAAGAGTCTAAAAAACACAAACAACGGTACTATCCTTTCGGCAGTAATATGTTTTTTTGGACAGGCGATTTTAATTCCAAACTTTTATGGGATGAAGGCGAAAGTGCGCGTGGTTATATTGCCGAACGTCGTCATCTAGCCTATTTGAGGGGAGTTGAAATTAGCCATACAACAGAAATATTACCGACAAAATTAACCGGCAGATTTTTAGATGAAAAATCAATCGACAAAAAATTGATTGTTTATCAATATCCCGACTTGATTGTAGATATGCTCAAAGATGGAATAAATGGAGACATAGTAAAAGAGCATAATGAAAAGAGAGCTGAACGCGATATTACTTTAACAGTGGATGCAGCATTGCAAACAAAGTTGCAAAATGAATTAAATAATTATGTTAAAGACCCTCAAAATAATTTTTCTGATAAGAACGGTAAGATCATGGCAATATGGAATAAATTACGTATTTCAGTAGTCATATTAAATGCTTCAAACGGCGATTTGCTATGTTCGGCTAATTATCCTTTGCCAGACCAGAGTATATTAAAAAACATGCCCAATGTTTACAATGAAAAAGATAGAAATCAGGAAGCATATACCGACCAGGATTTAGGGATGACCTACCAAACACCGCCGGGTTCTACCGCCAAAGTAATGTCGGCGCTTGCGGGATTGCAAAAATTAGGAATGTCGGCAGCAAGCAAAACCTATTTTATTGATCCGAGAGAAGTTATTGAAAAATACGCAAATGGCGTCCCTATTGAACCGACAGGTAATGCTGTTACAATGGAGCAAGCCATTCGAAAGTCTTCAAACAATTATTTTATCAATTTAGTAAATGATAAAGGCCTTTATATTCAATTGGATAGTATTTATTCCACAGTAGGTATCCGTTTAGACAAAGGATTGGGACGAAGAAGATTTGAAGCATTAATACCCTATACTTTTAATTATGATAATATAAATAATCGGGCTGTTTATCAAACAGAAGTCTTATCTGTTGGGAGTCAAGCGATGAATCTTTATAACAATTACGTAAGAAAAAGAAATGCCGACAGAAACAATAATGCCGTATATCAAACCATGGGTTGGCATGAAGCGAGATGGGCTTGGGGACAAGGCAGTATGAGCGCTACTCCTTTGTCAATGGCAAGAGTGGCATCCATTGTAGCAAACAACGGCACATTTGTGGAAACTCAATATATTGCAGGGAAAGAACTTAGAAAGAAAATGAAAATAGAAGAGCCTAAACAAATTCCTATTGTTTCTGCTGATGCAGCCCAAGAATTAAAACAATATATGAAAAATGAATCAGGAAAACACAGAGAAAATGGACATAATTTCCCTGTTGATTTAAATATGGGAGGTAAAACAGGAACTCCGGAAAGGGAACTTCATTATAAGGCATACAATACAAAAACAAATAAATTGATTACCACAATATACAAAAGAAACGACGGATGGTATATCTTTTTTATAGATTCAAAAAAGAACAATCAACCTTTAGCTGTAGCTGTCAGAATGGAAAGATTAGGAGCCGGAATTTCAGGGAATGCTGTAAAATTGACAGATAAAGTGGTAATAAATAAAGTATTAACTGATTTAGGGTACATATATTCTATGCCTTTCAAACTTTGATACGGGATTATTGGTATGAAATTGAGGCGTTTTTTAGTTTTATAACAAGATAAACAAAGATAAAATAGATTATTATGGCACAATCTATTTGGGAAGAATATGAAAATTTAGGTAGCAGTACCTCGCACGAGGGAGCATTTGCTACTGTCTATAGAGTGCGGCACAAGCAATTGGGTTACATTCGCGCTATCCGTATATTGAAAGAACCTATAACAGATGTAAGAGATGAAAATTGGAAAAAATTTCTTGCTGAATGTCAACTTTTATTGCGGCTTGGCAATGGTGGACACCCCAACATTGTTCGTATAAACCAACCCCGATTGATAGGAATCAACGCATTAGTGGAAATGGAATATGTGCATGGTAAAGATTTGAATGACTACCTCATCGAAAAAAACTATTTTATTCCCATTGATGAAGTGTTGCGTTTTGTGCGCGAAATAAGCAGCGCCTTGGCTTATTGCCACGAAGGAATTTATGAATTTTGTCTTGACAGAGAACAAGACCATTTGCAAGATGACCCCGAAGATGGTAGCAAAGTATTGCTTGATGCACCTACCAAAAAACGCTTGATTGAGAAATACAAAGTAATCCACAACGATATTCACTCCAAAAATATCATCCGCAAATATGATGGCAGTTATATTTTACTTGATTTTGGTTTGTCTTTTCAAAATGGTATGTTTGTTAAAAGCAGTACCCGAAAAGGGGGCGCATCTGAATATAAAGCGCCGGAAAAATATGATGGCAAAAAAGACCCTAATGAACAAACGGATATGTATAGTTTTGGAATTTTAATGTACGAAATGTTGGCAGGACAAGTGCCTTTTCCATATAATATCAACGTGAGTCCTGTAACAGCTGAATATGACCTGATGCAACAACACGAAAATGCCACACCTCCACTCATTGAGCCTTTACGCCGTGCTGCTTTTGAGCAGGCAAATCCGGGCAAAAAATATGAAATAGATTATCCGGATTGGCTCGAAGCCATAATTGTGAAATGCCTTGAAAAGAAACCGGAAAACCGTTACAAAAATGGACAAGCGCTTTTTGAGGAGATAGAAAAAAATCTTGCAGACAGTGATATTATAAAACAATTACACTCTAAAAAGAATCTTTTTATTCAGGAAATTGCACAATTAAAACAAGACAATAACACGTTTGAGAATAAAATAGCAATATTGACACAAACAATATCGCAAAACAAAGTTGATTCTAATAACAGGATTAACCGCTTAAAATCGGAGAACCAAGAACTGCAAGAACAATTAGAGCAAACAGAGGTAAAAGACATAATTAGAGATGAATATCATGGATTTATAAAGTTTTGGTTGATATTGATGATTATTGGAAATGTGGCAATTCTATTTTTTACTTTCTCCGGCCTTGGTTTTTGGAATGACACCAATTATTGGGATTATTGGTCAAATATTCTTTTAAAGTTATTCGAATTTCCAAATATTTTCTGTTTATTTAATATTATTGCATTTATATTATTGTGGCGAAAATCAGATAACGGAACTATGATATTCTTTATATCCGGTATCATTGCAATAGGATTAATAATAGCAGCATTATGTTCATCTAATATAATACCACAAAAAAAGCAAATGATAATAAGTGGTGTATTGGAAGTTGCATGTGTTACCGCATTATTTTTTATCATGAAAATAAAAAATAATGGAGTATCCGGATGGGACAATATAGAATAAATGAAGAATCGTACGAATTAGTTGAGAAAAACAGAGAAAATGAATTTTATCAAAATTACATAGCAATGGCAGAACTTTTCTTAAATGAATATTCAATTCTAAGTAGTAGCACCTCGCATCAGGGCGCATTTGCTACCGTCTATAAAGTGCGGCACGGGCAATTGGGCTACATTCGCGCTATCCGTGTGCTGCACGAAACAATAGTGGACGAACACGGCAAGACCTATCAAAAATTTCTTGAAGAATGTCAGCTTTTGCTACGACTTGGGAACGGTGGACATCCTAACATTGTGCGTATTGCCCAACCACGCCTATTACTAGGACACGCCTTGGTGGAAATGGAATATGTGCATGGAAAAGATTTGAATGACTATATTGTTGAACAAAAACACTTTATTCCTATTGACGAAGTGTTGTGCTTTGTACGCGAAATTAGCAGCGCATTGGCTTATTGCCATGAAGGAATTTATGAATTTTGTTGGGATAAGGAAGGCGACAATTTGAGGGATGACCCGGAAGATGGCAGTAAGGCGCTAATTGATGCGCCAACCAAACAACGTCTTATTGAGAAATACAAAGTGATACACAATGATATTCACTCCAAAAATGTTATCCGAAAATATGACGGTAGTTTTATTTTGCTTGATTTTGGTTTGTCTATTCAAAGTGGAACTGTTGTAAAAAGCAGTACCCGAAAAGGGGGCGCTGCCGAATATAAAGCGCCGGAAAAATGGGAAAACGAAGGAATTATTTCCGAGCAAACGGATATGTATAGTTTTGGCGTGTTGATGTATGAAATGTTGGCGGGACAAGTCCCTTTCCCATACAATGAAGAAATTTCCTCTACGGAAGCAGACTATGAGCAAATGCAAAAGCATAAAAGCGCCCCTCCCCCTCCCATTGAGCCTTTGCGCCGTATTGCTTTTGAACAGGCAAATCCGGGACAAAAATATGAAAAAGATTATCCGGATTGGCTCGAAGCAATGATCATGAAATGCCTTGAAAAGAAACCTAAAGACCGTTACAAAAACGCGCAACAGTTATTCGAGGAGGTTGAAAAACAATTTGCACACGCGAATAATCAGGTAACTAATGAATTGGTAAAAAAATTACAAACAGAAAACTCTCAGTATGCTCAAAATGTGGCAAATCTTTATCAATACAATACTGATTTGGCAAGTCAAGTCAAAGCATTGCAAAAAACACAGTCGAAAAATGATCCTGATACCACAAATAGACTAAAACAGTTAGAAGAAGATAATTATGAACTACAAAGACAATTAAAGATAAAAAACAAACCGAAACATAGTCCGCTTTTTATTATTCTTGCCATAATATTTGCCATTTGTTCTGTTGTTTTGTTTTCTATCAATACCAGCTCTTCCGAAAGTATTCATGTCAGCAACTTGGAAGCTACTATTGATCAACAAGAATCAACAATAAAAAATTTGCAAAATAAAGAAGCAGAATCTCTAAAAACAATAACAGAACAAAAGAAGACAATAGTAAACCTTAAAAATTCAAAAGGAAGTGAAGCGGAGTTGCAAAATAAAGATACGGAAATATCCAAATTAAAACAAGAAAACAATAAACTTCAACAACAAGCTGCTGCAAACTCTAATTCCAATGCGAAAATACAAGAATTGCAAAAAGAAATTACTCGCTTGAAACAGCAAGGAAGCGGAAATAGCAACAGCAGTGAAATCTCAAATTTAAAACAACAAAT
>BNXY01000053.1 GCA_025999935.1 Bacteroidia bacterium
ATGATGTTACCAAAGCATTCCGTGTTGGACAATATGTGAAGACCGGCGGCGACGTTCAAAACTTGGTAGTTGTGAATGCTTCTGCAAGCAGCTTGACCAGCAACGTGGCTATTGAATTCAAGGTATCGAAGAAAAATTATGATAAATTGGATTGCCACCACTATTTGGCCTATGATAACCGTACCGGTAGCAACAAAGGATATATCAAATTCAATGGCGCTAGATTAGCGAACGCAAATGACAATACCATTATCGCACATTGGCGTCCGATTCAAGATGCTAAGGATGATGTATTGTACAGCTTCTCTCCGGAATTGGCAGATGCTACCGACGGTGTTTATGGAACGAAAATTTCAAAAACGGCTACCGGTAAATATGAATGGAATCAATTGACAGGTTCTTACTACTTCAAGAACTTAGGTGCAGACGGCGCTGGAATCAAATATCATGTATATGATTTCTCAAGCTTCTCTGCTACTACCTCTTCTTGGCAAGTTGGCGAATATGATTTGACGCTTACTTGTACCGAACACGCTTTGCCGTTCTTGGATTTGGAAGAATATTTCAATATCGACACTCAAAAATTGGCTATCTTGGAAGATGCTTATGCCGACCGTAACTTGACTTACAAAGTGACCCTCGACGCTACAACTCCGCATTACCTTGCCAATAACGGAACTACCGCTATCCCGGGATTTGAAGCATTTATTGCAAAACTTGGCGAACAATACAATGTGGAAGCTGAATACCTGACAGTTTACAGAGAAAACAGAAGATTGTTGACAGACGTGAAGAAAGGTGAAAAAGGTGAAGTTACTCAACACTTGATTCCTTACTATTCATTCTCTTTGACAGCCGGCGCTAACGAATACTTCTTGAATGTATTCCAAAATGCCGGTAAAGATTCTGTTGCTTGGACTGTATTGACCGATGCTGAAAAAACAAAATTGATCAACTACATTGATAATCCTGATTATTTGCCGAAATACAAATTCTGTTTACCATACAGAGTGGACGAAAACGGTGAAAAAGTAGCTGAAGTTGCCTTTGGCGAAGCCGGAATCAAATATCCTCCTGTATATTTGCAAACTTTAGATACGAAACCTAATGGCGGTATTATAGATTATCCGTACTTGGTAGTAGCAGGCGCTTCCACCAAATATGTAACTGCTGTAAGATTGAACGACGCAATGTTAGATTTTGTTAGCACTACTAATGCAGGCAATCTGGAATGGAATATTTACTCAGTAGATTATTCCAAGATCAACCGTCTGAAAGTAACCGGATGGATTTTCGGAGGTCCGGTTCCAGTAGGCAACGAATGGGTTCCATTATTGGGTGACGCAGGCGTAGCAGCAACAGTAGATGGCATATTAACCGATTACAAGTTAGGTGGCGGTGGTGCAACTTTCATTACAGAAAGTAAAGAAACTCCTGTTAATTATGGTGTTATTACCGGTTTGAAGAACGCTGAAGCATTACATTTTGTATTTGAAGGCGACACAACAATTGGTGATTGGGCTTTGAGACCAATTTGGTATTACAAAATCCAAATACCGGGAGAAGAAAAATACTTGACCGATGCAGTAAACGCTTCTTCTATCGCTAAGTATCCTTTCGGTTCTGCTTCTTACGACCTTGGTTATTTCACAACCAGAAAGGCTAATGTTGCTACTATGGAAGCTGAAGGAATCACTGCTGACGATAAGTTTGACCAAACATTTGGTTTCAAATATGTAACCGATAAATCGCTGATTAGCGGTAAAGATGCTCAAGCAGCTGATGTACAGGCATTCTACGTAGTTTCTCATGCAGACTATCGCGGTACTGCTCCGAAAGAAGTTCATTATCGCTATTTGGCAGAAGTAAACAACCACTTGGTATTCGTAGATAAGAAAAGTGACGCTTTGATCTTCCAATTCGGTAAGAAAAACGCAGCCGGCGATTATACCGGAATCGAAGTAGTAGGTCAATCAGGCATCTATGGAGTTAACGGTGGAGTTAAAATCCTTGGCGGAACAGGCAAAGTTGATCTTTATACCATCGACGGCCGTTTAATCAAGTCAACCGTTATCAGCGGAGCCGACCAAACCATTACTGCACCTAAGGGCGTAGTAATCGTGAAGAACGGTTCAAAAGTTGCTAAAGTTGTTGTAAAATAACAAGTAATTGTTCTAAATAAAAAAAAGGCGCCCAAGGGCGCCTTTTTTTTTGTGCCGTAGGGGCGCACCTGTGTGTGCGCCCCTGATGATGACCGCACAACATCATTGAGGACGCACACATCACCGGGACACGCCATCATCGGGGCGTATACATCATCGGGGCGCACACACAGGTGCGCCCCTACGACATCATTCACAGGTAAATTATTATTTAACCAAAAATTTCTCTCTTTCCTTTTTGTTTTCAAAAAATCTTATTACATTTGCATTGTGTTGCGTTAGACAGCAACACAATTATTAACTAAAACATAACTTAATTTATGAACGAGATTTTACAGGAAACCTACATGAATCCCTTGACGGATTTCGGGTTTAAGAAACTGTTTGCAACAGAAAGCAACAAAGAGTTGTTGATTGATTTCTTAAACGAAATCATCAAGGAAGAAGGGTGTATTACAGACATCGTGTATCAACCGACCCTGCAATTGGGCGAAACCCAAAAAGACAGAAAGGCGGTGTTTGATATTTACTGTAAGAACGAGAAAGGCGAATTTTTTATCGTGGAAATGCAGAAAGCCAAACAGACACACTTCGTTGACCGAAGTTTGTTTTACGCTACTTTTCCGATACAGAAGCAGGCTCCGCGCGGGCCTTGGAAATTTGAGCTAAAAGCCGTGTATATGGTGGCAATATTGGATTTTCCGCTGTTTAAGGATCCCGGGGATGAGGATTATTACATCGAACGGATTTATTTGGCAAGGGAACGCACCAAGGCTCGGTATTCTAAAAAAATGAATTTCATCTTTGTCGAATTACCAAAATTTAAGAAGCCGATTGAAGAATTAAAAACCAATGCCGACCGTTGGTTGTTTTGTCTAAAGAATCTCGCTCGGTTAAATTCCAGACCGTTGGAAGTGCAGGGCAAAATATTCGAGCGATTATTTAAGTTAGCAGAAATTAAAAAATTAACAAATACAGAAATGGAACAGTATCAAAAAAGCGTATCGGATTATGCAGACGTTCGCGACTGCATGGATTGCGCGCGGGAAGAAGGCCGGGAAGAAGGATTTGAGAAAGGGATAGAGAAAGGGATAGAGAAAGGTAAATTTGAAATCGCAAAAAATTTATTGGAGTTACATATTCCAATAAATGATATTGTGAAAGCCACCGGCTTTACGCCTGAACAAATTCTGGCCTTGTAAATTCTATTATACGGGGTTGGCGCTATTATCAAAGGCAGGGCGATTGCATTATAATTATGTAATCGCTCTGTTTTTTTCAATCTATTTAGACCTAATGCCCCTTTCCTTTGTTAAAAATACTTAAATATTAGTACTATGTGATACAAGGTATTATTTTATTTCATATCTTTGTAGCGTAAATATAAATTTAGAGATATGAATGCAGACAATGTAAAATCGCAGATGCGGAAAGGGATTCTTGAGTATTGCATACTTTTGATTCTCAACCGGGAAAAAGCTTATGCAAATGACATCATTCAGTTGTTGAAGGAAGCTAAGCTAATAGTTGTTGAAGGAACCTTATACCCCTTGTTAACCCGTTTGAAGAATATGAACTTGTTAAATTATGAGTGGGTAGAATCAACGCAGGGACCTCCGCGTAAATATTATGCCTTGACGAAAGAAGGCAACGATTTTCTTTCGGAATTGGGATTTGCGTGGAGTGAAATAGAAGAGACAATTAACCATTTGAAAGAATTATAAAAAACACATAAAAATGAAAAAGACAGTAACAGTAAATCTCAACGGCAGGGTATTTACCATTGACGAAGACGCCTACAATTTGATGGAGAATTATCTAAAGAATCTCCGTATTTATTTCCGGAAAGAGGAGGGTTCTTCCGAAATTATAGCCGATTTTGAAGCGCGGATAGAAGAATTATTGAGTGAAAAGGTTCGTTTGGGCTACGAAGTAATCACGATAGAACAAGTGGAAGAAGTGATTACCAGAGTAGGGAAACCGGCCGATTTTTCGGACGAGGACAAAACGAATGAAGAAGAAAAAGAAAAACAAACCACCCGTCCGGAATATCAGTACGTGAAAAAGAAATTTTTCCGGAATATGGACGATAAGATGTTTGGCGGTATCTGTTCCGGTCTGTCCGCTTATTTTGGCTGGGATGTTTTACCGATACGGATTGTACTAATAATCATTATGTTTGCCACCACTTTTTGGATTGTTCCCGTTTATCTATTTGTCTGGATTTTTGTACCGGGAGCCTATACGGCGGAGCAAAAGTTGCAGATGCGTGGAAGACCCATCACGGTTGAAAATATTGGTAAAACGGTAGCCGCAGAAGTGGAAGCGCCCCAAATAAAAGAAAAGAGAGGCTGTTTGGCCGGTTTTATTGATTTGACGGTAAGCATGATGAAAGTAATCTTAATAGGCTTCGGTTGTTTAGTTGGACTTCCGTTAGCATTTGCCTTGGTAATTATTCTTATTGTACTGTTTGCTGTTTTGTTTGGCGTAGGCGGCGGCCTCTTGGGGCTAATTCCGCTGGGATGGATAAGCAGCGGCGCCTTTTTGACGGTAAGCAATCCGGCTTTGGCAACAGTGACCTTTACCATTATATTAGGCATTCCTATCATCGCGCTTATTTACAGTTTGATTGCCTATCTGGCTAAATTGAAACCCTTGAATAAAGCGGTAAAGTGGGTATTTATGGGAACTTGGATCTTGGCTTTGGTGTTATTCCTGTGTTCGGGATTTAAAATAAACAAAGACAACTTTCCCAATAATATGAATAATTGGAATTGGAGTATCAATGATGATGGTATTTTGATTGAAGAAAGCGGATTACTTTCCGAGATGGAATATTTTTTGACTGAATCAATTGATTATGTGGAGATTAACGAAAATTTGGTTGCCAGTTTGCAAATAGAACAAAGTAAGTCGGATTCGGTTTCTCTATTAATCAATGGAGATAATAATCTAATTGATAAAGTGAGATATAAAATAAAGGACGGTTGTTTGTATTTGTCCAATGAGCGTGGTTATCGTTTCCGTTCCAATAACAATTTGATAATACGGCTTCAGATACCCCATTTAAGCGGGATTAAGACAAATGCAATCGGAAACGTATCGATCAACAACGCATTTACGGGAGATAAATTTGAAATTGAATTGGACGGAGCAGGAAAATTTCAGGCCGATAGTTTGTATGTTAAATCACTGACCGCCAGTTCGGAAGGAATTGGATCGATGGTATTGGCCGGGAAGGCGGCCAAAGCCACACTTCGGGTAGAAGGAGCCGGGCAGGTAGATGCCCTCGAATTGCTATCGGATTCGGTTTTTGCCAATGTTGACGGTATTGGTTCCATTAAATGTAATCCGGTGGAATACCTGAAAGGAAACCTGAACGGCGTCGGTAAAATTACCTACAAGGAAGAGCCGAAAGTGAAAGACACTGAGTCTATCGGGATTGGAAAGATTGGGAAAGAATGAATAATTTAGGAGTTAGGAATTAAGAATTATGGCATTGATAAAATCAGTTCGGGGTTTTACACCGAAAATAGGAGAAAATGTGTATTTAGCCGATAATGCTACGATTATCGGGGATGTAGTGATTGGGGATGATTCGAGTATCTGGTTTAACACGGTTTTGCGGGGCGATGTCAATTCAATACGGATCGGGAAACGGGTAAATATCCAGGACGGATCGGTGGTTCATACGCTATACGAGAAATCGGTGGCTGAAATCGGCGACGATGTGAGCATCGGACACAATGTGACGATTCATGGCGCGAAAATTGAAGCCGGCGCACTGATTGGCATGAATGCCGTGGTGTTGGATCATGCGGTAATCGGCGAAGGCGCCTTGGTGGCTGCAGGTTCGGTTGTTTTGAGCGGCACGCAGGTAGAACCCGGCAGTATTTATGCCGGAACACCAGCGAAGTTTATCAAGAAAATCGACCCGGAACAGTCGAAGGAAATCAACCAAAAAATCGCGCGGAATTACCTGATGTACGCAGGTTGGTACAAATAATAATTTACCTTAAAAAATCTTTTCGTAAATTTTATGTGTGGCGCCGAGGTTATGGATAACATAATCCTTGGCGCTTTTTCCGTTCTCCCGAAGCAGGTGGTCGTAAATGAAGCGTTCGTTCAGATGGATGGCTAATTCGTCGCCATTGGCAACGGTAAATGCGCCGTGGCAGGCAATCAGTTCGCGCGCTTCTTTGAATTTCTGATAATTCGGGCCAAAGACAACCGGGATTCCGTAAACAGCGGCTTCTAAGATATTGTGTATGCCCACGCCAAAACCTCCGCCAACGTAGGCGATATCGCCGTAGCGATAGACCGAGGAAAGTAATCCGATGCAGTCGATGATTAAGCAGTCCGCTTTTTCAATTTCGGTGTCATTAGTCGAGGAAAGCCGAGCAAAAGGGCGGGAAAGCCGGTTTATGAGCGTTTCGATGCGTTTTTCCCCTATTTCATGGGGGGCAATAATCAGTTTAATATCCGGATTTTGGTTGAAATAGGGAATCAAAATATCTTCGTCTTTTTCCCAGCTGCTGCCGGCAACCAATACAAAGCGCTTGTTTTCTTCCGTTTTGTTCAGGAATTTTTCGATGGCCGGAATATCTTTTCGTTTTTCGGCGATTTCTTGTACGCGGTCGAAGCGGGTATCGCCCGAAACCGTTACATTGCGGTAGTTGAACCGCTTCAATAATTCTAAGGAATTGTTGTCCTGCACGAAAAACCAATTGAAATTGCTCAGTACATTCCGGTATTTTCGCCCATACCATCGGAAAAAAATCTGGTTTTTTCGGAAGATGGCCGAGATAATGTAGGTTGGTATATTATTATGTTTTAATTGATTGAGATAATTCATCCAAAATTCGTATTTGATGAAAACAGCCATTTCAGGTTTTGCCAGATCGAGGAATTTTTTTGCGTGTTTGTTGTAGTCGAAAGGCAGGTAACAGACGATGTCGGCGCCCGGATAATCTTTTCGAACTTCATAACCGGAAGGAGAAAAGAAACTTAACAAGATGCGGTATTCCGGTTTTTCCAGCCGGATTTTTTCGATCAAGGGACGTCCCTGTTCAAATTCGCCCAAAGAAGCGGCATGAAACCATATATATTTTGCCTTCGGATCAATCTCTTTCTTGAGGATTGAGAATGTTTCTTTTTGACCGGCCAGTATTTTTTTCGCTTTCTTGTTGAAAGGCGAAACTAACCGGACTGCGAAAGAATAAAGAGCAATTGCTATATTGTACATCATTGTTTAATAAGGATTAGAAATCAAAGCGTGAAAGTTATCCTAATTCATTAATAGCTTTTTTTATTCTTGTTATCGTTTCTTCTTTTCCAATTATTTCCGTAATGTCAAAAATGTGCGGGCCTTTGGCTTCTCCAACCAGCGCCAAGCGGAAAACATTCATGATATTGCCTGTGTGATAGGTATTTGCTTCGATCCAAGACATAACTGTCTGTTCTGTGTTTTTCGCCGAGAAATCGGTAACAGCTTGTAAGAGGGTTATTAATTCTTTCAGTCTTTCGGCAGAATCTTCTTTCCAACGTTTTTGCACGGTTTTTTCGTCGTAAGCCGTGGGGGCTACGAAAAAGAAAGCAGATTGATTCCAGATGTCTTTTACAAAATTTACCCGTTCTTTGACTAAACCGACTACCTTTGTTATTTTGTCGATGGACGGGCAGGCAAACCCGGCTCCTGCGTGGGATTCCAAGATTGGGAGAAATAATCCGGCGATTTCTTCGTTGGATTTTTGCTGGATATATTGATGGTTGAACCATTCGCCTTTTTTGTAGTCGAATTTGGCGCCGCTTTTGCTGCATTTTTCCAAGGAAAAATTCTCAATCAATTCGTTGATTGACAGGATTTCGCGGTCATCGCCGGGATTCCAGCCGAGCAAAGCTAAAAAATTGATTACTGCCTCCGGCAAATAACCGGTTTCGCGGTATCCCGACGAAGTTTCGCCGGTTTTCGGGTCGCGCCATTGCAAGGGGAATACGGGAAATCCCAAGCGGTCGCCGTCGCGTTTGCTGAGTTTGCCGTTGCCTTCGGGTTTCAGCAGCAAAGGCAGGTGGGCGAATTGGGGCATGGTGTCTTCCCAACCGAGGTATTTGTACAGAATCACGTGCAAGGGGGCGGAAGGCAGCCATTCTTCCCCGCGGATTACGTGCGAAATTTCCATCAAGTGGTCGTCCACAATATTGGCCAGGTGATAGGTTGGCAATCCGTCGGCCGATTTATATAGCACTTTATCGTCGATGATGGAAGAATTTACGCTTATTTCTCCGCGGATCAGGTCGTTTACTTGGATGATTTGATTCGGTTCGATTTTAATACGGACTACGTATTGTGTTCCGGAATCCATCAGGGCTTGTGTTTCTTTGTGCGGCAAAGTCAGGGAATTGCGCATGGACAGGCGAGTCGAAGCATCGTATTGAAAATTGGGAATTTCATTTCTTTGGGTTTCTAATTCCGCAGGGGTATCGAAAGCGATGTAAGCCAATTTTTGTTCCAACAAGAAATCCACATATTGCCGATAAATGGCTTTTCGTTCGGATTGCCGGTAAGGGCCGTATTGTCCACCCTTGTGCGGGCCTTCGTCGAAAGTGATTCCCAACCAGTTGAACGATTCGATGATGTATTCTTCCGCTCCGGGAACGAAGCGTTGGGAGTCGGTGTCTTCAATCCGGAGAATAAAAGTTCCGCCGTTTTTTTTCGCAAAGAGGTAATTATATAAGGCTGTCCGGACACCGCCGATGTGTAGCGGTCCGGTGGGACTGGGTGCAAAACGAACGCTTATTTTTCTTTGAAACATGAAATAAAAAATATTTTTTGCAAAAATACGCATATTTATCTTTTTTTTTACTACATTTCGGAAAAATTCTTGTGTTATGAAAAAGAAATTGTTTAAAATACCGGTTTATATCTACTTTATAGTAGTTACAGCGCTCATTATTTTCCTTTTCCCGAGGGAAGGAAAGTTCAGGTACTCTTTTACGGAAGGCCGTCCCTGGCAGTATGGATTGTTGACAGCTCCCTTCGATTTCCCCATTTATAAGACGGATGCGGAGATAAAAAGCGAACAGGATACGGTCATTAATAATTTTCAGCCGTATTTTCAGTTGAGCGAAGAGATTGCAGCGAAGCAAAAGGAACGTTTCGATGCGGATTTCAAAAATCATTCCCTGCCGGGTAACGATTTGGAATATAAAAGGTATTTAGACCGAATTTTGAAGGAAATTTATGAGCAGGGAATCGTCAGTGTGCGCGATCATCAATTTTTATCGGATAACCGGAGCAACGGGTGTATGGTTTTCCGGAATAATGTGGCCGAGCCTCGTTTGGTGAGTGAAATTTTTACGATAAAATCGGCTTATTCTTATTTGTTGGAAAATTGTCCGGCTTATTTGAGCGTCGATGTTTTGCGAATGCTTAATCTCAATGATTATCTTCACGACAATATGAAATACGACGAAGCGACTTCCGAAAAAGTCAAACAGGATATGCTTCAGAAAATTTCGCCATCTAACGGCATGATTCAGGCGGGAGAAAAAATTGTGGATCGCGGCGAGATTGTGGATGCCAATACTTACAATATTCTCCGGTCATTGAAATTGATTTATGAAAAACAAGCGGGAACGGTTTACCGGCAGGTGGGACTTCTGAGCGGCACTTTTATTCTGATTGGCGGTCTGATGGCTTGTTTTTTCTTCTATTTTTATTATTTACGGAAAAATATTTACAAGAATCGCAAAGATATTGTTTTTGCGCTGTTTATGGTAACGTTGTTTACCGTGTTGACGGAAATTTGTATCACGTATGGTTATTTCAGCGTGTACATTATTCCGTACACGATTATACCGATTGTCGTCCGCACTTTCTTTGATTCGCGAACGGGACAGATGACCCATTTGGTTGTTATTTTAATCTGTGCATTGATGATTCCTTTGGCTTTTGAATTTATTTTGTTGCAGTATATCGTTTGTTTAGTAGCGATATACGCCTTGAAGGATTTAACGCAACGTTCGGAGTTGATTAAATGCGCCATTTCCATTTTCATTGCTTATATTTTGGTTTACGCGGGATTGATGCTGTTTCAGGAAGGCGATTTTGCGAAATTAGACTGGAATATGTTGCTTTATTTCGGGATTAATTTTCTGTTTGTGATGTTTACTTATCCGTTTATTTATATCTTTGAAAAAGTTTTCGGTTATATTTCCAATGTGACTTTGGTGGAACTTTCGGATATAAATATGCCGGTGCTTCAGCAATTGTCCGAAACTTGTCCGGGAACGTTTCAACATTCTTTGCAGGTTTCCATGCTGGGAACGGCAGCGGCAGCCAAGGTGGACGCCAATCCGCAACTGATACGGACGGGCGCTTTGTACCATGATTTGGGGAAAATGCTGAATCCGGGGTATTTTGTAGAGAATAAGATTGAAGGGATTAATCCGCATGAAAATCTGACGCTTGAACAAAGTGCGCGGATTATTACCAATCATGTGCCGGACGGCGTGAAAATTGCGGAAAAGCACAATATTCCCAAAGCCATAGTCAAATTTATCAAAACGCATCACGGGGCGGGTAAAGCGAAATTTTTCTACAATTCTTTCAAAAATAAATATCCCGATGCGCCTATCAATGAAGAAGCGTTTACCTATTCCGGCATAAATCCCGACACGAAAGAAACGGCCATTTTGATGATGGCCGACTCGGTGGAAGCGGCTTCCCGGAGTTTGGCGGATTATACGGAAGAATCCATTCACAAATTGGTGGATAGAATCATAGACACTCAGATTGCCGACGGTCTGCTGAACGATGCGCCATTGACCTTCAAAAATATTACCGCCATCAAGCATGTTTTCGTAGAACGGCTGCTATCGGTTTATCATTCGCGGATTAGTTATCCGGAATTGCGGTAGGGGCGCACACGCAGGTGCGCCCCTACAATCACACCGGGTCAACGTCGTATTGGATAATGATGTATTTATATTCCGGATATTCCTGCAAACGTTGCCGGGTTTCTTCCAATATTTCGCGCAGGGCGTTTACTGACGCTTCGGTTTCAATTTTCAGTAATATCCGCCGGATGAATACATTTTGTATCCGGCCGACTGCCGGTTTATCTGGCCCCATAACCCGGTCGCCTAATTTTTCGCGCAGGAGGTCGGCAAAAGCGCCGGCTGCTTTGCGCAATATTTCTTCTTTCCTGTGTTTCATATCAATGCTGATGAGGCGGTACGAAGGCGGATAACGGAACAAATTTCGTTCTTCCATTTGCATTTCGTACATGCCTTCGTAGTTGTGGTTGAGCACCATTTGAATCAGCGGATGTTCGGGATGAGCGGTTTGCAAAACGACTTCGCCTTGCGTTTTCCGTCGTCCGGCTCGTCCCGACACTTGCGACATTAGTTGGAAGGCGCGTTCGTAGGCCCTGAAATCCGGAAAATTCATCAGGGAGTCGGCGCTGAGGATGCCCACTAAACTTACTTTGCTGAAGTCCAATCCTTTGGAAATCATTTGTGTGCCGATTAAAATCCGGGTTTCTCCGGCTTCGAAACGAGCGATGATGTCTCCGGAAGATTTTTTGTTGCGGGTGGTATCCGCATCCATGCGATCGACGGGAATGTTGGGAAAGAGTTCCTTGATTTCCTCCTCTACTTTTTCCGTACCGAAACCCCGGAATTTCAAGTCGGTATTTTCGCAGTCCGGACATTTTTTGGGGAGTTGATAGGTGCGTCCGCAATAATGGCAAGAGAGTTGATTGAACCGTTTGTGGTAGGTAAGGCTGATGTCGCAGTATTTGCATTTGGGTGTCCAGTCGCAGGTTGGGCAAGTCAGGGTGAGGGAGAAGCCCCGGCGGTTCTGAAACAGCAAAACTTGCTCGTCTTTGTCCAAAGCGGTTTGTATTTTCTCTATTAATAAAGGAGAAAAAAGTGTTTTCATTTGTTTTTTCCGTCGCAATTCTTTCACATTGACCGGGGTAATTTCCGGCAACAAGGTATCTTCAAATCGTTTATTGAGTTGGACGAAGCCGTATTTACCGGTTTGGGCGTTGAAAAAAGATTCGATGCTTGGGGTGGCGCTTCCGAGTACGACTTTGGCGCCGTGCATTTTTGCCAGTACGATGGCGGCATTCCGGGCATGGTAGCGGGGAGCGGGATCTTGTTGCTTGTAGCCCGGTTCGTGTTCTTCGTCCACAATTACCAATCCCAAATCGCGGAAAGGCAGGAATATCGAAGAGCGGACGCCGAGGATGATTGGATAGGGGGAATCACCGAGCAGTTTGTTCCAGATTTCAACCCGTTCGTTGTCGTTGATTTTGGAATGATAAACACCCAATTGATCGCCGAAAAATTTCCGGAGGCGGGTAGTGATTTGCGCCGTCAGGGCGATTTCCGGCAGGAGGAATAAAACCTGCCGGTTTTGTTCCAAAGTTTTTTGGATGAGGTGGGTGTAAATTTCCGTTTTTCCGGCGGAAGTTACCCCATAGAGCAGGCAGACATCTTTTTCGCGAAAGCTGCCGGTAATTTCGTTGAAAGCCTGTTGTTGCTGGGGGTTCAGTACATTTAACTTTTGGATTTCGCTATTGCGGGGACGCAGGCGGCTGATTTCTTTCTCAAAAGTTTCGAGGATTCCTTTTTCTATCAGGCCATTTAAAGTGTTGATATTTGCATGACTTTTTGCCAACAATTCCTTTTTGGGTATTTCGCCCTTGGCGGCTTGGGAATATTGGATGAAAGCGAGGAACAATTCTTCCTGTTTGGCGGCGCGGTTTAGTAATTGGAACGCGGCTTTTGTAGGTGGATAAGAAGCAAACCGGACGAACGTTTCTTTTTTGGATGTGTACGATACCGACGAATCGGAGCGCAGTCCGGAGGGGAGCGCAGCAGCGAAAACTTCGCCCAATTTGCAGAGATAATATTGTGAAATCCATTCCCAGAAACGGATTTGAGGCCGAATGACGACTGCTTTCTCCGTTTCGACAGCCAAAATGGGTTTGATTCCGATAATGGATTCGGGCGGAATTTGCCGGATATAGCTTACCACACCCGAATAGCGTTTGTTTTTCCCAAATTCCACCCATACCAAAACGCCCGGTACTATTTGCGCTTCCATTTCGGGAGGAACGAAATAAGTATAGGAATCAGCTAAGGGAACCGGTAGAATAACTTCTATATACATCAAAAGAAATAGGCGGCTGTGATAGACCAGATGCGGGTTTTACCTTTTAATTCGCCAAAGATGACGCCCTCATAATCTGTTAAGTCAACCCCCGTACTGTAATCATTGTTCAAACAAATTTGATAATTGACACCAACCTGAAGATGTTTCAAAAGTTCTACGCCACCTCCCAGATTGACACCGACACCAAATTTCTTGTTCTTTGCATCATTTTCCAGATTTTTAATTGTATATTCATCACTCAATTTAAAGCTGGCGTAAGGCCCGGCGGTTAAATAAGCGCCGAAATAATCCGACAGATTGAGGTTGAATTTGAGATTGACAGGTACATCCAGCGTACTCATCTTTTCTTCAAAGGAGCTATCTTTGAATTTCAAACCTTGTTGGCTGTATAAAATAGCCGCATTAAAGCCAATCGGTATGGGTAATTTCAATTCCAAGATGGGGCCGACCTGAAATCCGGTATAATTCTCCGGTTTAAGGGCTTCTACATTGAAATCGGCTTTTGCCAGATTTGCGCCCGCTTTTACTCCGATTTTAATTTGTGCTTGAGCAGCAAAAACGAAAATCCATAGAAAAGCGAAAATAACAACAGAAATCTTTTTCATTTTTTTAGTTTATTTTATTTTTGGCATGAAAATTGTTCACAAATATAAGGAATACAATTGATAAAAACAAGCCAATGGAAGATATTTTGACAACGCAGATGGAAATAGTAATTGAAAATAAACCGATTACCCAAGACGAATTAGATAGAGAGCAGGCGATTCTGCCGCTAAAAAACATGTTGTTTTTTCCCGGAATACCTACTCCAATCAATGTAGGGCGTTCCAAATCCCTGAAATTAATTCAGGAAATCCATAAAAAAGACGGCATTGTCGGCGTTTTCTGCCAAAAAGACGTAAACGAAAACGATCCGGGGTTTGCCGATTTATATCCGGTGGGCGTAGTGGCGCGGGTAATCAATTTTATGAAAGACGATGCGGAGAATACCACCGTTTTATTGATGGGTATCAATCGTATTCATTTAGATGTAATTACCGCGCAGGAACCTTATCTGAAAGGTAAGTTTTCCTTCTTATCGGATGTTTTTCCGGCCAAGTCGGACAAGGAATACAAAGAGCAACTCAAATCAATCAAAGATTCTACATTGCGGATGCTTTCCGGTAAAATGGGTTTGCCCGATTTTGTACTGGATTCGTTGCGCAAATCGAAAGATAGCGAGTATTTGATAAACTTGGCCTTCTCTACGGTAGATGCCACACCCGAACAAAAACAGGAAGTCATTGCCACCGACGAAGTGAAAGAACGCCTGAACAAACTCCTGTCGCTGATTGACCATGACATTCAATTACTTGATATAAAAGCGTCTATCCGAAAGAAAACGCAGGTGGACATCGACCAACAGCAACGCGAGTATTTCCTGCAACAGGAAATGAAAAATATACAGGAAGCCTTGGGCGGAAATATTCATGATATTGAAATAAAGGATATTAAAGAAAAGGCTGCCAAGTTGAATTTCACGCCGGAACAACGCAAGGTGTTTGAAAATGAATTGCAGAAATTGGAACGTTTGCATCCACATTCACCGGATTACTCCACCCAAATGACTTACATTCAAAACATTATATCGCTTCCATGGAGCAGTTATACCAAAGACAATTTCAATTTGACACGGGCGAAAAAGGTGTTGGACAAAGACCATTTTGGTTTGGAGAAAGTGAAGGAAAGAATCATTGAGCATCTGGCTGTTTTGAAATTGAAAGGCGATATGAAATCGCCGATTATTTGTCTTTACGGTCCTCCGGGAGTGGGGAAAACCTCTTTGGGAAAGTCTGTTGCGGAAGCTTTGAGCCGGAAATATGTTCGGATGTCGTTGGGCGGATTGCATGACGAAGCGGAGATTCGCGGTCACCGGCGGACGTATATCGGTGCGATGCCCGGACGGATTATTCAGAGTATTCAAAAAGCAGGTTCGTCGAATCCGGTTATTATCTTGGATGAAATCGACAAAGTCGGGCAGGATTACAAAGGCGACCCCGGTGCAGCGCTATTGGAAGTGCTTGACCCTGAACAAAATTTTGCATTTCACGACAATTATTTAGACATTGATTTCGATTTGTCCAAAGTGTTGTTTATCGCGACCGCTAATGCGCTGAATACGGTTTCTCAACCCTTGTTAGACCGGATGGAGTTGATTGATGTAAGCGGTTATATCATGGAAGAAAAAGTGGAGATTGCTCAAAGGCATTTGATTCCCGGTCAATTGGAAATACATGGTATTCCGAAAGGGCAGTTTGATATTTCCAAAAAAGCCTTGGAAGTTCTTATCGAATCCTATACGCGCGAATCGGGCGTGCGGGAATTGAACAAGAAAATCGCCAAAATTATGCGGAAAATCGCACGGGCGATTGCAGAAGGAATAGATTATCCCAAGAAATTGGACGTCAAGCATATCTATGATTATTTGGGTGCAATTGAATATTCGAAAGACAAATATCAGGGAAATGATTATGCCGGTGTGGTAACGGGTTTGGCCTGGACAGCCGCAGGCGGTGAGATTTTGTTTGTAGAAACCAGTTTGAGTAAAGGCAAAGGCGCCAAACTCACTCTGACAGGAAATTTGGGTGATGTCATGAAAGAATCTGCCGTTTTGGCATTAGAATATATCAAAGCGCATGCTGAGCGCTTAAATATTCCCGAAGATGTTTTTGAAAAATGGAATGTGCACGTTCATGTGCCGGAGGGAGCTATTCCCAAAGACGGCCCAAGCGCGGGAATCACGATGACCACTTCTTTGGTTTCTGCTTTTACCCAACGAAAAGTGAAACCCAATCTGGCCATGACCGGTGAAATGACTCTTCGCGGGAAAGTGCTTCCGGTGGGCGGTATCAAAGAAAAAATATTAGCCGCCAAACGCGCAGGGATTAAGGACATCATTCTCAGTCGCGAAAACAAGCGGCATATCGATGAAATCAACGCTCTTTATCTGAAAGGTTTGAACTTTCATTATGTTGATGATATCCATGAAGCGCTTGATATTGCTTTGTTAAAGGAGAAGGTAAAAAATCCCTTAGAAATAAAATAGTTATAAAGCGCCGACTATTTGTCGTTGTTTATGAAAAAAATGAATCCGTTCCGAAGCATTACTTACGGAGATCATCGTGGAGGTTCGTTTGAGGAAATACAGCCATCTTTTCATTTCTTCAAAAACGGTTTCATTAAAAGAATAGGTATCGCTTAGGATGAATGCACGTACCATTGTGACTTTCAATGCTTTGGCGTCAATGTAATTATACGAGGTTTCAAAATGCACATTGGCTAAATAAATATCCGCTTTTTTGCCGGTATCGAAAGTTCCTTGGGCGGCATATCTTTCCAAGTCATTCAAAAGCAGGAATAAATCTTCCTTCAAGTGGATGACGTCTTCTCTTGAAATCAATTTTATATCGAAAAAATATTGAATATCGCTGACAAAAATTTCGATAAACATTTTGTCGAAAATATAGACTGATTTCGGTGAATTTTGTACACTTTCAACAAATATTCGGTTAATAAGGCCTAACTTTTCCGTAATTTGTGTATTTTCATACGTGGGATATCCCGACTTTCCGAATTGATAAGCCCATTTAAATAGGTGGAATTTGTAAATATATTTGTAATTTACGTAAAGCGAAGTAGGAATGATGTTTCCGATAGAACCGGATTCCGAATCCGGATCATTTTTCAGGTGGTGGATGCTGTAAATGAAATTGTCAAGTATTTGGTAATCTATTTCGCTGGGATTCAAAAAATCGACCAAACGCACGGAAAAATATTTGCCTTCCGAACTGGCTCTTTCCGCTATTTTGTCTAATGAAAGTCCTAAGTTCAGCGCTATTTTATAAATTTCCTGAAACGAAAAAGGCACAGAACCCCGTAATCTGCGGTAAACAGCTTCTTTCTCTATGCAGAGTATTTCTGCAAGCGCTTCGGCTAATTTCCCTCTTTCCGGGATTCTGGTCTGAATCGTTTTTATAAAATTTCCGAAAAACGGATCATCTTTCATACAATGCCTTGGGCCATCATCGCTCTTGCCACTTTCATGAATCCGG
>BNXY01000054.1 GCA_025999935.1 Bacteroidia bacterium
AAAAAGAAAGATAAATAGTAAGATTCAGAAGAATAATTCGGATGGAGGACTTTTAAATTAATGTGGAATAATGAAGCTATTTTTTAAAGTTGTCATACTTTTCATGATCATATTCAATTTCAGAATACCGGTTATTTATAATTCCGTATTTTTGGCTTTGGGAGTGTGCACTATTTACTATTGTTTTTTTCTAAAAGTTATTCCACTCAAATATTTTAACCTGCGTTATGTTGGTATTGTATTGATATCCACTCTATTTATTGTGCTTCTCTTTTTTGCTTATACTGTATTTCATGAGCAATATGATTACGTTTTTATAAAAAGAATGTTCATTGAGTTTTCGATGCTTTTTACCTTGATTTATGCATTCCCGCTATTTATTGAAGATCGAGAGTCGGAAGCTTTTGAATTAGCATCGCTATATATTTGTTATGCTTTTGCCCTACAAGGACTTATTCATTTGACCGGATATTTTTATCCGCCCTTTGGTGAGTTCATGGTATCCATAAAGCGCTATGAAATGCAAAGTATGTTAATGGACGATTCGCATACTGTAATTATAAATTTTAGAGGATATGCGTTAACCGGAAGTTTGTTTTTTGAACTACCTGCTGCTTATGGGCTTGCTTTTCTTATGTTTATTCGGCTTCAATTGATTGAAAATCAGCAATATCTTACGGGATTTAAAGCTTATGCCGTATCACTTCTTATGTTCATTGGAATTATGCTCTCGGGCAGAACCGGTTTTGTAGGAGTTGCCGTAGGAATTTTGTTATATTTTATTTTTATTCCTGACCCTATTGTTATCTTTATGGATTTATTAAAAAAGGCGGCGCTTGTTATTCCGGTTATGTTGTTTGTCTATTTTGTCTTATTGACTCCGGCTCAACAGGAAGGACTTCAAGAGAATGTTTTTCCTTTCGCATTTGAATCTTTTTATAATGTGTCCGAAGGCAAGGAATTTAGAACCGCATCCACTGACGCTACCTTGAGTTTCTACTTTCCACTTGACGACAGAACGCTTGTCGTCGGAGCCGGCGCTGATGTATGGTCGGGAGGAACATCTTATCGACATACGGATGCCGGTTATATGCGAACGATCATTTATGGCGGAATCCCCTTTTTGATAATTATGCTTATTTATCAATATCTTTATTTTGCTATACCCATTGCTTTAGCCATAGCTTATAACACAAAAAAAGAAAAAATCGCTTTTTGGTGTTTTCTATTGTCATTTGTATATATTTTAGTACTCCATATTAAAGATACCGCTTTAGGTACTTTACAAGGTATAGAAACGATGTATTTGTTTTTAGGCGCTACTTTTATTATTCAAAGTTATCATAAGCAAAAACCGGTTCCGGAAACCGATACTGCAGATATTGGATTTTTTTAATCCCATGAAAAATACATGTTTAGAAACGCCATAGAGGATGAAAATTCTCAAATTGGCACATTTTCAAATTATTTTCGCATGAAAAATATTTTCGCTACGCTCTTGTATGTTTAAAACAATGCCGAATCCATCAATAAACGTTTTGATGAATTCGGCAGAAAAAAGGTTTGAGTCAAACGCGGTTTATGGTATATAAACGTAACGAGCGAGTTTTACGTCCCACATAAAGGTACCGCCGCCGCAAATACTTTGTAACTCTTTTTCTTCTAAACTCTTCAGTTCAGCTACTTTTTCACTGATTCTTTTTCTTGAATTAATTTTTTCTTTTTTCATTTTGTTAATTTTGGGGGATTAATAAATTAAATACAGATACAAAGGAAAGACATTTTAAAATAATATTAGGTTAATGATTTGTTATCTTTATGTTATTTTTTTCTTAACATTATATTACCTCGATTTCTTTACTTTTAATCCACCCTTTGTTTCCATCGGCGGTTTCAATCTCATTCCAATCGCCTAATTTGCTTTTCACTTCCACTTTGGTTCCTTCGTGAAGGATAAATAAATCGGTGCCGCTGTTATCCGGCGAACTTTTTAGGGTGGTAGTCTGTACGAAAATAATGGCTGAGTTGCGTAGCGCTAATTTTTTCTTTTGATTGTATGCAAAAATATTTCCAAGGATAACCAATACCAATAATCCGATACCGACATAAAATCCTAATTTCTTGATAAAAATCCTGCGGGAAAAAAAGAAAAGAAACAAGCAGGTTATCAGCAAAATAAAACAAATGATGCCGAAATAACTCCAGAAGTCGGTACTCAATAAATTTTGAACAGCCAAAAACCATTCCGTCAGGAAAAATTCGCCAACCGGTTCGATTTTATCGACGGTTTTCAACCGGGCGATTTCTAAGTTGAAACGGATGTCTTTGTTGCCCGGATCGAGTAGATGCGCCCGTTCGTAATTCAGAATACTCGGGCCGATTTTGTTTAATTTGTAATTGCAATTACCTATGTTGTAATATACAGCTGCAGATTCGCCTTTTTCTTTCAGGGCTTGTTCGTATAAATTTAACGCTTCCGTGAAATTATTTTGGGTATAAGCCTCATTGGCTTGTTGCAGAATATTTTGCGCCGAAAGGTCAATCGTTGTGAATAAAACCGCTATCAGGATAAAAAACTGTCTCATAATCTCTCCTTTTATTTTTTAATTGTACTTTCCATTTTATCTATCGCTTGTACGGTCGAATTGTATAATTCGTCCATTTCTCCACTTCCCTGTGCGGGTGCAAACCGGGCAAATTCCGCCGTATCGAGGATATTCCGGAAATCGCCGATAAGGTTTTCACCCGCGCCGTATTGGGTAAGGTTGGCATCTACGTTGTCTTTGGTCAAAGCCGATACGGGAATGTTCAACTTATCGCTCAGATAACCCCAAACAGCTTTCAGTATTTCGTCGTAGAAAGCCTCTTTTTTATTCTCTTTCAAATATTTAGCCGCCATTTTCAGTCGTTTGGAAGCTACTTTATTAGCCTTTTTGGTTCTGACCAAAGCGATGTTGGCATTTTCTGCGGCTTGTTTGCGGTAAATAATAAACAAAATGATGAACAGCAGGGCAGGAATGATGTAGAACAAAGCGTAATTAATTGTTCCATAGAAGAATGTGCCTTTGTGAAAATGGTAACCTTCTGTTTTGATGAAGAGAATATCTTTTCCCAAGAAGCGAACATCTTGTTTGTTGCTGGAATTAATAATAGGCGCTGTACCACCGTTTCCGGATGCATCCTGTTCGACATGAAGCTGAAATTCCTCGGTAGTCAGGGTCTTGTAAGTTCCTGATTTCAAATCGAAGAAAGAAAATTCAGCCTTTGGAATGGTAAAATCTCCCGCGAATCGCGGAATTGCATTATATTCGATGGTCTTTGTTCCGTTTACGCCTCCTTGGCTAATTTTAGAGTTGGTGTTGATAACCGGATCAAGCACATCGAAGTCGTTTGGAAAGACGATTTCGGGATTCGTGATTAATTTGATATTTCCATTTCCGGAGATAGTTGCTTTGACGGTAACCGCATCATTCGATTTCAGCTTGTTGGTACTGATGGAAGAAGTCATTTTATAGTCGCCCACAGCACCTGAAAAAGAAGCCGGTTTGCCGGGCGGAAGCGGTTTTACGTCAATTGTGACCGGCGAAGTTGTCAATGATTTTTTTACAGGAGTCATAATCGTAAGAAAATCATCGAATATACTTCTTTGTCTTTGTTGAGAACGAACCTGAGCAATTACATCAAATTTACCCGCACCAATGGTAATTTTACCCGAATGTATTGGGTAGAGGATGGTTTGTTTTATTATCACTGTCTGGTAATTGCGACCGTTATAATTTTCCAAACTGGCTTGATTTCCCGACTGTTCTATCTCGTATGCGCTAAAACCTTCAAATTCGGGAAATTTTGGCTGATTTGCAAATTCGACATTAATCAAAGTATAAAGTTTGAATGTCACTAAAAGTCCTTCATTTTCGTAAACGGAATTTTTGGATACATGCATTCTTATGAATACGTCATCGGAAGAGGAAGTCCCGGAACCGGAAGAATTTGCCGACTGACCGGAGTTTCCTTGCCCAGACGAAGCGGGCGGTGTCTGATCCGGAGGCAGTACCTTGATTGTCAATTCATTGGACTTGTATTCGCTGTTCCCGACTTTGATGGTTGATGGAGGGATGGTAAAAGTTCCTTCTTTTTTTGCCAAAAAAACAAATTTAAAGGATTCCGTATGTCGGGATACCACTTTCCCGCTGCCATCCATAAAGGCTGAAGTGCCCATCTCTTTTCCGGTGTCGAATAACACTTCGAAATCTTTTGATTCTTGAAATCTGAAGTCTTTGCCAGTTTCTCCATTAGTAGTCAATGTATAAGTTACACGGAACTGTTGGTTGACAACCACTGCTTTTTCCGAAGTAGCTTTAAATGTAATGTTTTGGGAGAAAACATTTGCACTTCCCCAACAGAGTATTGTAAATAAGAAAAATAGCTTTCTCATCATGATTTTATTTTAATTACCAGTTTTTTTCCGTTTTCCGTTGTTTTTGTTGTTGTTTTTGTTGCTCCTTCACTTTTTCCTGTGTAGCGCGTTCATTTTGCATCATCGCATTTAAGATTTGTTCGGCATTTTGTTTCTGCATCTCATTGGGATTCTGCTGTTGCTCCTTCTGATCTTGATTTTGCTGATCCTGTTGCTGTTGGTCTTGTTGCTGATCTTTCTGATCTTGTTGCTGATCCTGATTTTGCTGATCTTCCAACAATTTTTGCGCCAATGCTAAATTGTAACGGGTTTCGTCATCATGCGGATTGTTCCGAAGCGAATGTTTGTAGGCTTCAATGCTTTTCTGCAAAGCTTGTTGCAACTCTTGCGGGTTACTTTCCGCTTCTTTGGCGGTAGCTGCAGACAAGGCGACATTTCCGGCATTGTGCCAAGTCTTTGACAGTTTCTCTTTATCGATTTCACCTTGAATGGTAGCCTGATATTGCTCCATTGCTTCCGGTAATTTTTGCTGCTTGTACAGCGAATTTCCCAGATTGTAGGCGGCATCCGTCGAACGGGCATTGGCCTCCAACGCTTTCCGGTACTTGATTTCCGCTTCTGTATATTTTTCTAATTTATAATCTTTATTTCCTTTCCGCAATTCTGCTCGCACTTGCTTTTGTGAAAAAGCGAGGGAGGAAAAGGCAAAAAGACATGACAAAGTTACTAAGAAATACTTCATAAAACAATTTTTAAAATAACTTGATTTTTCTATATATCCGGTTTTTCCTGTCTAAAATAAAAAATTCCAGTACAAGAAGGAACAACAATATCCATGCCAAAATTTGGTATTTTTCATCGTAAGAAGAATAAACTTTGCTTTCCACTTCCGATTTACTCAATTTATCCAATTCTTTTTGCAAAGCTTTCAGGGCATTATTGGTGTTGTCGGTGCGTGCATACATTCCGTTTCCGGCTGCTGCAATATCCTGACACATTTGTTCGTTCAACTTGGTAATAACCATATTGCCCTCGTTATCCCGTTGAAAACCATTGGTTCCGGGAATGGGAATCGGGGCGCCCTGAATAGAACCTACCCCCAGTACATTGACCGTGATGTTCTTTTCCGCCGCCGCTTTTGTTGCGCCCAAAGCATCGTCTTCGTGATTTTCGCCGTCGGTTATCAGGACAATGGATTTTTCCGTTTGTTCATTGGGCGAAAAAGAACGGAGCGCCAGATTGACAGCTGCGCCAATGGCCGTACCTTGTGTCGGAACCATCGACGGATTAAGGGATGATAAAAACATTTTTGCCGAAACGTAGTCCGAAGTAATGGGCAGTTGGATAAAAGCATCTCCGGCAAAAACAATCAGACCGATTTTATCGTTGTGTAAATCGTCGATTAAGCGGGATAAAATTTGCTTGGACTTATCCAAACGGCTGGGATTAATGTCGGTTGACAACATGGAGTTGGATACGTCGAGGCAAATCATCACTTCGATTCCTTGCTTTTTAACGGATTCTAATTTGGAACCGAATTGCGGCCCGGCAATAATCAGTATAAACAAAGCCGTACAAGCAAAGAGCAACCAGAATTTCAAATGTTGCTTTTTGAGCGCTACATCCGGCATTAGCCCACGGATGATTTTCATATCGCCAAACCGTTTCAAATCCCTCTTTTTTACATACATTGAGTATAAAAAGAGCAACAACAGAACGGGCAATATAATCAACAAATACAAATAATTCGGATGTTCAAATCTAAACATAATTATTTTATGGTATATTTTTTAATATCGTATATCTTAACAGCAGTTCCAACAGAAAGCAAAACAAGCCTATCATGGCGAAAAATGCGTATTCTTCCTGTTTTTTACTGTATTCCTGCACACTCATTTTCGTTTTCTCCATTTGGTCGATTTCTGCGTAGATTTCTTTCAAAGCTGTGGTATTCGTAGCTCTGAAATACAATCCGCCGGTAATTTGCGCTATTTGGGTCAAGGTGTTTTCGTCGATTTCGACCGGCACCATCTCTGTGCCTCTTAGCCCCGGATAGGGCGCTTGTCCGATGGTTCCGACTGCAACGGTATAAACCCGGATTCCGAACGTTTTAGCAATTTCCGCCGCAGTGACCGGAGCGATTTCGCCCTTGTTATTGGTACCGTCCGTCAGCAATATGATTACTTTCGACTTGGCTTTGCTGTCCTTTAGGCGGCTGACTGCGGTAGCCAATCCGTGTCCGATAGCGGTCTTATCTTCAATCATTCCGCAATGAACGTCTTTCAGGAGATTCAATAAAACCGCATGGTCGGTTGTCAGCGGACATTGCGTAAAACTTTCTCCTGCAAAAACCACCAAACCGATGTTATCGGTCGGGCGACCGTTGATGAAAGATGCCGCCACGTCTTTAGCCGCTTGTATCCGGTCGGGTTTCAAGTCCATCGCCAACATGGAGGATGAAATATCCAGACTCAGCATGATGTCGATTCCTTCGGTGGTCGAAGTATTCCAACTGTTGGTCGTTTGCGGACGCGCCAAAGCGATTACTAAAAAAGTAAAAGCCAACACCCGCAATACAAACGGAAAATGCCTCAAATATATTCTATAAGTATTAGGCGCTTTTTCAAATCCTTCGGAAGATGATAACTGAATACTGGCTTGCGATTTACGCAATTTCCAAATGTACCATCCTATCATCGGGATAAGGAAAAGCAACAATAAAAAATAAATCGGATTTTCAAAAACCATATTTTAATATTTTCAATTAAATTTTTTCTTTATTCTTTTCTTCTTTGTCCGTATTCTTCTCTTTATCGCCTTCCACTTCTGCCGGAATTTCTTCCTTCTTGGTGTTGTTGACAAAAAGATAGGCATTCATCAGACTCAATTCGTTTTCGTCCGGAAGCGGATTGTATTTGGCAAATTTCACAAAATCAGCCAATAACAGAATTTGCTTCAGGTTATCATACGAAATATCCGCATCGCTGTATCCCCTAAGTTTATCCAATATTTCGCCGGAAGTCATTTCCATGGCGCCTACTTCAAAGCGGGATTCAATGTATTTCCGCAAAGTATCCGTTATGTCGGAGTGATATTCTTTCATCCTTCCCTGTTGCCACAATTTTTGTATCTTGATGGCATCCAATTCCCGGATGGCGCGGACATGCGGCGGCACGTAAGGTTCCTCTTTTTTGAACGGTATCAACGACTTTTTGTTGATAATCCGGTATATGATGTAAGCAATCGCAGCCGCTAATACCAATCCCAACAAAATATACAGGATAATCGGCAGATAATCCATCAGTACAAACTTGGGCTTAATAATTTCCTTAATATCATAGAATTGCTTGGATTCCACATCAACCGGAAGGGTGGATACTTTCAATGCCAATTCGTTGGAATAAGCGGTATCGACACCTGAAATCACTTTGAACGGCGGCAATAGATACAAGGCTGAGTCGAAAGCGGTTACGAGGTAATCATATTTCAACAGAATCCGGTTATTGCCGATGTCGGTCGTATCGATTTTTGAAATTTCCAGCACTTCCACATTAGCCATCAAGGTATCGGAAATAACCGGAATTTGGAGTGCTTGCCCTTTGTTGGCGGCAATTTCCAAATGAATTTTGGTCTGTTCCCCGATGAGTATTTGGGTCGAATCAATCGTCGCTTTAACGACAACCGGTTGCGCGGAAATTGAAAACACGCTTATCCACAAAAAAGCGGCAACGGTAAGAAATATTATTCTGTTCTTCATTCTTTTCAATCAACTGCGTTTATTAAATAATTCAATCAAAGCCTTGACATAATCATCGTCCGTGCGAATCGAAACGGAATCTACGCGGCTCCTTTTGAAGGCGTTGCTCATATACTCCTGGCGTTTTTCCCACCAGTGTTTATAGGATTGCCGTACTTTCAACGAAGACGTGTCGATGTATTTTTCCAATCCGCTTTCGGCGTCTTTTATTTTTACCAATCCCACTTTCGGCATTTCGGTTTCCCGGTCGTCATAGACCTGAATCGCCACCATATCGTGCTTTTTATTGGCAATAATCAGGGCGTCCTGATAATCGCCTTTGTTGATATAGTCGGAAAAAACGAAAGCTGTACACCGTTTTTTGATGGCGTTGGTGAGATATTTCAGCGCTTGGGCGATGTCGGTTTTCGTATCTTGCGGCTCAAAATCAATCAGTTCGCGGATAATGTAGAGAATGTGTTTCTTTCCTTTTTGGGGAGGAATAAATTTCTCAATCCGGTCGGAGAAAAAAATCACACCGATTTTGTCGTTGTTCTGAATAGCCGAAAAAGCAAGAGTGGCTGCGATTTCGGCCATCATATCTTTTTTCAGCATCTCTCGGGAACCGAAATTCCGACTTCCGGAAACATCTATCAAAAGCATCACGGTCAATTCCCGTTCTTCTTCGAATATTTTGATGTAGGGTTTTGAATATCTTGCGGTTACATTCCAGTCGATGTCCCGGATGTCGTCGCCGAATTCATATTCCCGCACTTCCGAAAAAGCCATACCGCGCCCTTTGAACGCCGAATGGTATTGTCCTGCAAAAATATTGCGCGACAATCCACGGGTTTTAATTTCTATCTGTCGTACTTTTTTTAATAATTCGCTTGTCTCCACGTCTTTCAATTATAAAATAAAAAATAAAAAATACACGCATTAGCCTGTCGTAATTCGTAATTTTTAATTCGTAATTGTTAGGGTACTTCAACTTTGTTCAATATTTCACTGATAATTTCTTCCGAGGTCAGATTGCGGGCTTCGGCTTCGTAAGTCAGACCGATACGGTGGCGCAAAACATCGAAGCAGACGGCGCGGATATCTTCGGGAATAACGTATCCTCTCCGTTTGATGAATGCGTAAGCCCTTGCCGCCAAGGCCAGATTGATGGAAGCGCGAGGCGAAGCGCCGAAAGAAATCATGTCTTTCAGATTCGGAAGTCCGTGTTCTTGCGGGAAACGTGTAGCAAAAACGATGTCCACAATGTATTTTTCAATTTTTTCATCTAAATAGACTTCGTTGACGATTTTGCGGGCTTCCAATATTTCTTGTTTTTTCAGAATCGGCTTGATGTCAATCTTTTCGCTGCTGATGTTTTGACGGATAATCAGTTTTTCTTCCTCTTTTTTCGGATAACTGATTACGACTTTCAACATAAAACGATCCACTTGGGCTTCGGGAAGCGGATAGGTGCCTTCTTGTTCGATGGGATTCTGGGTCGCCATTACCAGGAATGGTTCGGGAAGTTTGTAGGTTTTTTCGCCGATGGTAACCTGGCGTTCCTGCATCGCTTCTAACAGAGCGCTTTGCACTTTAGCCGGAGCGCGGTTAATTTCATCCGCCAAAACAAAATTGGCGAAAACCGGACCGTGTTTTACCAAAAACTCTTCGTTTTTCTGGCTGTAAATCATGGTTCCGACAACGTCGGCCGGAAGCAAGTCGGGCGTAAATTGAATACGACTGTATTTCGCCTCGATTAATGATGCTAATGTTTTAATAGCTAACGTTTTTGCCAAACCAGGAACACCTTCCAGCAGGATATGTCCGTCGGACAACAAACCGATTAGCAAAGATTCAACCAAGTGCTTTTGTCCTACGATTACCTGATCCATGCCTTTAAAGATCATGTTGACAAAACCGCTTTTGCTTTCAATTCTTTCGTTTAATTCTCGAATATCAACTGTTTGACTCATATAAAATATTTGTTATAGTTTTTAAAATTACTCTTTCGTATAAGACAGTGCAAAATTATAAATGTTAAATTGAATTGATATAGTTTTTGAGTTAAAAATCATTAATTATATTTTAAGTTTTCAAATTCATACTTGATTGTCACGGCTTTTTGTAGAGGCTAATCAATTCCTCGGCTCTCCGTATTGATTCCGGACTGTTTTTATCAATCCGGTATTTTTGAGCGGGCGGAATTGAGATAGTTACACCCGGAAGAATTTTATCAGGATTTTTTATGATTTCTTTGTTTTCTTCGTAAAGATAAATCCAGAATATTTTATTTCCGTATTCCGCTAATGCAATATAAGTTAATCGGTCGCCGGATATAAGCGTTCTTTTTTCACTTACACTTGATTCGTTTTTCTCCTGTTTTTCCGCAACGGTTTTTTCCGGATCAGCGTTTGTTGTAATTATCGGATTGGCAATTTCCGGTTCATCAATAACGGCAAGGCTGTCGGTTTCTATCCCTTGAGCCGGCTGTTCAATTTCCGGCACGGGAATTAAAATGGTAGCGGTTTGTTTCTGCTTGGGTTCTTTTCCTTGATAATAGATAAGGAGCGCAGAAACGGCTGCAATGCAAAGGAATGTAATCATTGAAATGACTGTAAATTTGTTTTTTTTCTTGGCCGGCATTGCTTCTTCGGCTTCTCTAACTTCCTCTTCCACAATTTCTTCCTCTTCATCAACCACCGCTGTTTCATCAATTTCCACCGGTTCAAAAAACGAAAAAGGTTCATTGACCGCTTGCGCCAGATTTTTATCCGGCGAAAATGTCACTTTATAATGGGCCGGAATCAAAACCCTTTCGCCGGAAACGACATCCACACTTTCGCGATCATCCATCAGTAAAAGCTTGAATGTTCCCAAATCTTTTATTTTCAAAGATTTGTCTTTAAGAAGCGCATCGTTCATTACCTCAAAATATTCTCGAAGAAAAATTTCCGCTTCTTTTTTGGTGATCCCGGTTTTTTCGGACAATAGAGCGGCTAAATCTAAAAAGTTGATTTTTTCACTCATGACTCAATTCTTTGATTTTCTTGTTGAACGAGGGAGCTGCTTTAAATTTGACAATCAATTTGGGCGGAATCAACATTTTCTTTCCGGTTTCCGGATGAACGTTGATTCTCTCATTTCTTTTCTTCACTTCCAAACTTCCGAAATTCGTGATCGAAACGACATTTTCTTTGATTAGTTCTGCGGTAATTACTGCAACCGTATCGTCCAATCGCGCTGCCGTTTCCTGTTTAGATAGTTTTAAGCGTTGGGATAATGCTGTAATTAATTCGGAAGAATTCATAATGGTATTTCCTGTTTAATTGTTCATTATTCATTAATAAATGTTAATTCAACGGCGCCTAACAAATCAAAAGATTGGGTTCCGGTAATTTTTACCGGATAAAATTTACCGGAACTCAATTTTTTGTTTTTATTGATTAACACTTCCGGATCCACTTCCGGAGAATCATATTCGGTACGCCCGATATAAAAATCGGATTCTTCGCGGTCAATGATGACTTTCAGGGTTTGTCCGATTTTGCTGTCGCTGATTTCACCGGCAATTTGTTCTTGCACCGCCATCAGTTCGTCCATGCGTTTGTTTTTGATTTCCAAAGGGATATCATCCTTGTAATGTTTACCGGAATAGGTTCCTTCTTCTTCGGAATAGGGAAAAGCGCCCATCCGTTCAAAACGCATCTCGCGAACAAATGCCAATAAATCGGCGAAATCTGCTTCGGTTTCGCCGGGATGTCCCACCATCAAGGTGGTTCGGAGATGAATACCCGGTACTTCTTCCCGGATTTTTTGCAGCAATTCGACCGTTTCCGTCCGCGAAATATTTCTCCGCATGGCTTTCAACACAGTGTCACTGCTGTGTTGTAGCGCAATATCCAAGTATTTGCAAATATTTTCTTTTTCGCGCATCACCGGCAATATATCCATCGGAAATTGTGCCGGATAGGCGTAATGCAAACGGAGCCATTCTACGCCGGGAATGTCAGCGATGCGTTTTAGTAAATCCGCAAGGTTGAACTTTTTATACAGATCTTTCCCGTAATAGGTCAAATCTTGAGCAATCAATTGAAATTCTTTAACCCCTTGTTTGACCAAGTCCTTGACTTCTTGCTCAATTGCTTCGATGCTCCTCGATAGGTATTTTCCGGTAATAATCGGAATGGAGCAGTAAGAGCAAGTCCGGTTGCAACCTTCCGCAATTTTCAGATAAGCGTAATGCGAGGGCGTAGTCAGCAATCTTTCGGACGATAATTCCTGTAAATAGGATTTTCCCAAGTCAGACAGCAATTCTTTCCAGTTGAATTTGCCGTAAAACTTATCGACTTCGGGAATCAATTTTTCCAACTCCTGCATATACCTTTCCGAAAGGCAACCCATGACAAAGAGTTTTTTGATTTGTTTGCTTTTCTTGGCTTCTCCAAATTCAAGAATCAGGTTGATGGATTCTTCTTTGGCGCTTTCGATAAATCCGCAAGTGTTGACCACCACAATATCTCCCTGCATCTTTTCGGGGTCGTGCGCTACCAAATAACCATTTGCGGCAAACTGGCGCATCAACAATTCCGAATCGACCAGATTTTTGGAACAACCCAATGTGATAATATCGACCTTATTTTTTCTCATCGTCGCCGAACAGGGAGTTTACAAATTCCTGTTTTCTAAATACTTGCAAATCTTCTATTCCTTCACCCAGACCGATGTATTTGACCGGAATATGAAATTGGTCGGAAATTCCGATTACCACGCCGCCTTTGGCAGTTCCGTCCAACTTGGTAATGGCCAAAGCGGTAACTTCAGTTGCGGCGGTAAATTGTTTGGCTTGTTCAAAAGCGTTCTGTCCGGTTGAGCCGTCCAAAACCAACAGTACTTCGTTGGGGGCGTTTGGAACCACTTTTTTCATCACATTTTTTATCTTCGTCAGCTCGTTCATCAAGTTGATTTTGTTGTGAAGTCGTCCGGCCGTATCAATAATCACTACGTCGGCATCGTTGGCAACCGCTGAATTTAGGGTATCGAAAGCGACCGAAGCGGGGTCGGAACCCATTTTTTGCTTGACGATAGGCACATCGACACGTTCGCTCCAGATGGTCAGTTGTTCTACGGCGGCAGCCCGGAAAGTATCGGCCGCTCCCAAGTAAACTTTTTTGCCCGCTTTTTTGAAATGATGCGCCAATTTGCCGATGGTTGTGGTTTTGCCCACGCCGTTTACGCCGACTACCATGATGACGTATGGCTTTTTATTTCCCGAAATATCAAAATCATCCGGCTGCTCCGAGTCGCTACCCATCAGCAGGGAAGCGATTTCATCCCGGAGAATATGAGTCAGTTCTTGTGAATCAATGTATTTTTCACGAGCAATCCGGGTTTCAATCCGTGAAATGATTTTCAGGGTGGTTTCCACGCCGACATCCGAAGTAATCAACACTTCTTCCAAATCGTCCAATACTTCTTCGTCAACTTTCGATTTTCCGGCGACGACCCGGGTCAGTTTTGAAAATACGTTTTCCTTGGTCTTGGATAAACCCTTGTCCAAGGTGTTTTTATTGTCTTTTGAGAAAAAATTGAATAAGCCCATTGATGAATGAATAATAAATTATGTATTATGAATGATGCAAAGGTACATAAAAATGTAATATAAAAAAACTTCCTTTCGACGGGTGTACGATAAATTCCCCATTTTTTTATCCCTTAGCCGGCAAAAACGATGGAAACGAACAAATTTCCAATTTTTGAATTACATGCATTCATTTTCGGGAGAATGCCGTCATTGGTAGCATAGCGAGGAATCTGCTGAAAATGAATGTATTTAATTTAAAAATGGAAAATTTGTCGTGCATCCACTGTAAATGTTTTGCCGTTTTTTTTAAATTTTATTTGCGGATTTAAGGTATTTTGAAAAAAAATAATTCGTAACTTTGCAGTAAACTATTTTAATATTTGTAAAAAATTATGAAACAAAACTATTGTTTATCAGCGCTCTTTGCTTCGTTGCTATTGTTAACGACTGCATGCGAAAAAAATGAAATTCCGGAAAATGACTTTTCAGATCAAGTACGTCCTAAAGTTTCCCTGACAAATACTAAGGGAGCAGCCGATGGTGTCAGTTATTCATTGCAAGGAGTAAGCATGAATCCCGATGTAGTGTCTATTAGTGAAAAAAATGCCCGCATTGAAAGTACAAAGCAGGAACTTTCGGCAGGAACGCTTAAATTATCGGAACTTTCCGACGATTTGTCCGCGTCTTTAAATGCCGGCAGTATTCTGTATGTGAAAACCGATGATTTTACCGCATTGAAAAAGATTACCGGAATTAATGCAACTGCCGGCGGCGTATATTCGCTTCAAGTTGAACAGGCGCATTTGGGAGAAATCTTTGAAGAAGGTACGATTGATTTGTCGGTTGACTTGTACGAGGCTGCTCTTGCCAAGCAAGAAAAAACCGGCTTGCGTGCGGGTGGTTTGCTCAACCGGTTCTATGAACTGGATTTTCAAGACGAATATGATTTGGGAGCAGGCTTCAGATATAATCCGGCTACGAATATCAAAATGTCGTATAATATGAAACTTTCCTTTGTTCGGAATCAGATTTTGCCGAGCGAATTTTCAAGTATTTTTGAACTACAGGTGGCTATTAATCCGGCGCTTAACTTTGCGGGATCATTCAACAGCATTGATAATTACGAATTGTCTCAATATATCCCGGAAGCATTGCTGGATTATATCAAGTCGCAAAGTTTCGACTTCAAAATCCCAATCAACATGCTGGGTATTGATTCATTGGCTGCCACGCTGAAAGTGAAAGACATCAAAATGCCGTTGAGAGTAGAAGCTAATCTGTCAAATCAGACTGCGTTCTCCTACGGACTGAACGGGAATTACAAGATTGGTTACTCCGTAGCGATTAAGGGAACGACCCCAAAAATAACTCCTGTCTATGAAAACAACCTGGTTGCGACCAATCCGTCCCCGTCGGATACATACGGGGAATTGCTGACCAGCTCAACAATCGACATCACACCCGATATTTCCATTCTTGACGGAGCCTATTCGGTGGACGGAACCCTTTCTTTGGAAAACAGAACGAGCACTTACGGCAATATCAGCCTGCCCGGACAGGCGCCTGTCTCCGGTTCCAGAGGCGTGAATATAACCAAGCTGATAGCAAACATCGACCTGATATTGATTAAGATACCGGTAACGGTTCTCAATACGGAAGAAGAGTTGTGGAATATCGGCACAATCGTTAAATCGGTTGTATATTCCGATCTGAAATATACATTGCCCTCTTCTTATACGGATGATTACGGACCCTTAGGAAATGTTGTCCAGGTGGGAAGTTTCAAACGAACATACAAAAATACGGAGATTTCATTAAATTACAAGTATCAGATACTTGGCAAGAAGATACCTGACGAATTGACGATCAGCTATGATGTTTACGCGGAGAATGGTTCGACCAAACTGGCTTCCGTACAGGATGCCGTCATCCGTCCGTCCGATATTACGGCTAACAGTTTCAAATTCAAACAGGACATTTTTTTCTCCGGAGAAACTACGTATGAAAAGACCGGCGAGCAAAAAGTAAAGGTCGGTTTTATTACCATCACGGTGCCGGTCTATGGAAATGTGACCCGGTGCCAGTCGAAAAGCTATCTGAAGAATATTGTTATCAAAGACAATAACGGATACGTGTACGAAGGTATCTATAACACAGCAAAAGGCGTTGTGGAAACCAGCATCGAATTGAAACGATAGTTTTTTAAGCGGTTGTTTAAACTATCTGTCATGGCGGATTTACACTGTCTGCCATGACGGATAGTTTTTATTTAATTTGTTTTTATGTTTGAAAAAGGTAATTATTAACAGAATATTACTTGTGAAAAATGTATATAAACGTAAAAGCGCAAATGGAAATAAACATTCAAGGTTTGGTGCAAGGCGTTGGTTTTCGTCCTTTTATTCATCTTTTAGCCAAAGAATTGGGAATAAAAGGAACGATTGCCAATCGGAACAATGGCGTCGTTATCCGGGCGGAACTTTCCGCAGAACAGCAGGCCGTTTTTATCCGCCGCATTCAAACCGAACATCCGCCGGTGGCGGTCATCCATCGGATGGATATTTCGGAAATTTCGGAGAACAACGAAATATTTTCCGGTTTTTCCATCTTGCCCAGTTATTCCGAATCCGATGAAGTCACGCAGGTAGCCCCCGATATTGCCGTTTGCCAATCCTGTTTGGATGACAGGGAAAATCAGCCGCACCGCATCCGGTATCCTTTTATCAACTGTACACATTGCGGGCCTCGCTTTTCCATTATCCGGGATTTGCCTTATGACCGCAGGCATACCACCCTGTCCGGTTTTGAGATGTGCCCCGATTGCCGCCGGGAATATTCGGATTTGTCCGACCGACGTTTCCATGCACAGCCGGTGGCCTGTAACCATTGCGGGCCGGTGTATTATGCCCAATATAAAAACAAAATTTATACGGATTACCGTCAAATTCTCGAACTG
>BNXY01000055.1 GCA_025999935.1 Bacteroidia bacterium
AATTGCCGGGTTGCGGCTGGGAGAGTGCATTATACTGAAATACAACAACAAGGATAATGCATGTGATAATTTGTTTCCAGCACGGTGTTTAGCCGTATAATCCGTTCACTGTCGGGAAAATGTTTATCATAACTCAATTCGTTCACTACAAATAAAATCAATAGGATGGAAGCAGCCAGCCCAATGGCTAAACCGCTAACGTTTACCCACAAGAAAAATCGGGTTCGTTTGTAAGAACTTAGAATATTCATGCTAAAATAATTTGAAAATGCGCCAATTTGAAAATTTTCATCCTCTTGGACGTTTACTGATTTTTAGCAATAATTATGCCAAAAAGCTAATTTATTCTTATTCTTATGTTTATAAATTTGCTTATAAGCTTTATTGTAAAATTTCTTTACAACCGGCTGTATAATTTCTTTACATGTTCTTTGCCTGTAATGTTGGATTTATCCCCATCAATATATGTTTGTATTAATTAAAAAATTATTATTTTTGTTATTAAAACAAAAATTTTTATTATTTTTGCACAAAAAAATTAAAACATTCTAAAATTACGCTTATGAAAAATACGCTCAATTATATATTGTTATTAAGTTTTTTTCTGTTCCATTCAGCCGTTGCTTTTTCCTGTACAACGATTATCATTTCCGGAAAAGCTACAAAAGACGGGCGACCGCTGATGTGGAAAAATTCCGATACGGAAATCCCCGCTCACAGTTTGATTTATTCGGATGACAAAGGTTTTCCCTTGTTGGCTGTAGTAAGAAATACTTCGACCAATGATAAAACGGCGAGTGCGTGGATGGGTACAAATTCCGAAGGATTTTCAATCATGAACACGCTTTCCTACAATCTTACCGAAAATCGGGAATCCTCAAGAAACGGTTCCGTGATGCGTAAAGCCCTTGAAATATGTAAAACGGTATCCGATTTTCAGCATCTTCTTGATACGCTTCCCCGACCAATGAAAGTGGAAGCCAATTTCGGCGTAATTGACGCCGAAGGAAATGCCGCTTACTTTGAAGCGTTTACCGATGGTTATCGGATGCTGGACGTCAACGACCCGGCTGTGGCGCCCAACGGTTACCTGATTTACACCAATTTTTCATACACCGGTTTTTATGATAAAGGCGAGGGGTATATTCGTTACCAAAACGCGCAACATCAAGTGGCCAAACAATTGCCGTCCAAAGATTTTTCTCCGCAGTGGATATTTAATCATCTGGCGCGCAGTTACTATCACTCGCTTTTGGATGTTGATTTCACGAGTGAAGAGGCTTTGAATTTGTTCAAAAATGGTTATATCCATGATTCGGACATGATACCTCGCAAATCTACCGCAAGCGCGACTGTCGTTCAAGGCGTAAAAAAAGGAGAAAACCCCGAATTGACAACGATGTGGGTGGCTTTGGGTTATCCTCCCTGCTCAGTGGCGATTCCCGCCTGGGTAAAGGCAGGAAAAGACAATCCGTCCCTGTTGATGCGCCAACCCGGAGAACCGGCGTCGAAAATCAGCGCGATGGTTGCCGCCTTGAAAGAAAATTTGTACGATGTACAAAGAGGACACGGACAGGAATACCTGCATTTCTCCAAAGTATTTAACAAAGAAGGTTCGGGATATATGCAACAATTGGCGCCGGTTGAAAAAGCCGTTTTTGAAACAGTCAATCCGGCGATTGATAAATGGCGCAAGGAAGGACATGTCAATCCGGAAGAGATAAAAAGCCTTGGAAAATCCGTTTGCAGTTTGATTGAAAACGCCTGGCCTAAAAACACGAAATAATGAAAAAAATTATCACATGCATTATCCTTGTTGTTGTATTTCAGTATAATGCACTCTCCCAGCCGCAACCCGGCAATTATCCGCACGACATCAACTATTTTATTCCCGAAGGCAATTATTCGTTCAATCAACAAATTCCTTTACCGAAGGCAGTACTTGGTTTTGAAATCGGGCAACAACATGCGGATTGGAACAATGTGTTGGAATATATGAAAGCATTGGATGCCGCTTCCGACAGAGTCTCCATCAAACAATTCGGACGAACCAATCAGTTCCGTCCGTTTATTCAGGTCGCCATTACTTCGGAACGAAATCAGAAGAATTTGGAAAATATTCGTCAGGAGCATCTTGCACTAACCGATGTAAACAGTTCTAAAAAATTGGACATCAGCAAAATGCCGGTAGTGGTAAATCTGATGTACACCATTCATGGCAATGAACCTTCGGGCGTTAATTCGGCATTGGTCGTGGCATATTACCTTGCTGCTCTGCAAGGTGCGGAAATTGAAAACCTGCTTGACAACATGGTAATCGTGCTTACGCCCGGATTGAATCCGGATGGCATCAACCGTTTTGCTTCCTGGGTTAATTCGTCGCGGAGTTTTCCGGATGTGGCGGATTTGAGTTCGCGGGAATTTTCCGAACCCTGGCCCAGCAGCCGCACCAATCATTATTGGGCGGATTGCAACCGCGACTGGCTGATGGCGCAACAGGATATAGGCCGGAATGCCCTGGAAATGTATTTTGAATGGGTGGCCAATGTGGTTTGCGATTTTCATGAACAGGGAGGGGACAGGAGCTATTATTTCAGTCCCGGACATCCGAAACGAACACATCCGAGAACGCCTCAACTCAATCAGGATTTGACAAGTAAACTGACGGCATACAGCGCCAAAGCATTAGACAAAATCGGAACGCTCTATTATTCCAAAGAAGGTTACGACGATTATTATTACGGCAAAGGCGCCGCTTATGGCGATATACACGGTTCTGTTTCCATTCTTTACGAACAGTTGGCTTCCCGCGGGCATTTGCGGCCTACCCGCAATTTTGGCGACATGTCGTTTGCTTTTACCATCCGCAATCAGGCTTTTTCCGGTATTTCCGTCCTGCAAGGCGCTTTGGCGTTAAAGAAAGAATTGCTCGAATACCAACGGAATTATTATCAGGATATTAAAGATGAAGCCGGGAAAGATCCCATTCAGGCTTATATTTTCAACGCGCGCGGTTCGAAAGCCATTGCGTATCATTTCCTTGAAAACCTTAAACGCCACCGCATAGATGTATATCGTTTGGCGAAAAAACAAACCATTGATGGCAAAAATTACAATCCGGACGATTCATACATTATTCCGGTCAATCAAAAATACTATTCAACGGTAAAAACCCTCATGGAAAACGTGACGGAATTTCAAGACAGTACGTTTTACGACATCTCTACCTGGACTTTTCCTCATGCCTATAATCTCCAATACGATGAATTGAAAAGCGTTTCCGGATTGTTGGGCGAAAAGATTGAAAAACCCGAATTTCCGACCGGAAAAGTAATCGGAGGAAAAAGTACGATTGCCTACATCTTTGAAAATACACAATACTATACCCCAAAACTGATTGTGGAATTGCTGAAAAACAATCTGATTGTAAAGGTTGGAAGCAAACCGTTCACGTATCCCAACGATGGCAAACCGCTGCATTTCGGTTACGGAAGCCTATTGGTGCAAACCCGGAATCAGACTTTGAATGGAGATGAGATATACGAATTAATCAATCGTCTGGCGGTTGAATGCGGAGTAGATGTATATGCTGTTAATCAAGGATTGATGACTGATTTTGATTTGGGTTCCCCTTCCTTTACACCGATTAGTTTACCTAAAGTAGCTATAATAACAGGTTCGGGAATGGGCATCCCGGAATCGGGGGAAGTGTGGATGATGTTGGGACAGCGTTTCCAAATGCCGCCGGTTCTGATTGACTACAATAACCTTGGAAGTACGGATTTGAATAAATACAATGTACTCGTTATGGCGGACGGAACGCCTACCCGCGCTTTGTCGCAGGCGGTAACCGATAAAATCACGAATTGGGTGGATGGCGGCGGCATATTGGTTGCTACCGGAAGCGCTTATACATGGACTAACAAGGCGAAACTTACCGATATCAAAACGATTCCTGCGACTAAAGTTGATTCTTCGGGATATAAATCATACGCCTCGCGTTTGGGAGCCACAGCCGGAAATGCCGTTGACGGCGTTATTCTGAATTGCAGGCTCGACCCGACTCATCCGCTTGCTTACGGATATACACAGGAGAAAATCGCCGTGTTCCGTACCGGTTCGGTGGCTTTTGAACGTGCAAAAAACGCTTATGTTTCGCCGTTGTCTTATTTGAAAACGCCTTATTTATCCGGATGTATTTCCCCTGCAAATCTGCAAAGGATAGCCGGATCTCCCGCTATCATCACAAAAGCCAACGGAAAAGGACAGGTAATCGTTTTTGCGGACGATATGAATTTCCGCATGTATTGGTACGGAACGACTAAATTATTTATGAATGCCATCCTGTTCGGACAATTATTATAAAGAATTATCAATCTATTATTTAATAAAAAAAAAAGAATATGACAAAAAAACTGAACATTGTAATCTGTTGTTTGTTATTTGCTTTCATTGCGCAAGCGCAAACAAGGAAAATAACAGGAACTGTTATTTCTGCTGACGACGGCGAACCGATTATCGGCGCATCTGTGTCTGTAAAAGGAACAAGTTTTGGCACAGCAACCAATTTTGAGGGTGTTTTCTCCTTAGATGTACCGTCGGATGCCAAATCAATCACGGTTTCTTATCTGGGGATGGAAACACAACAAGTGGAGATCGGCAATCAGTCGGTGTTTAAAATCACACTGTCTGAAGATGTGAATGAATTGGACGAAGTGATGGTAGTTGCTTACGGTGTCGCCAATAGAGGCTCATTTACCGGGTCGGCGGCAAAAATTACCAGTAGTGCTATGGAAAATCGCCCAATTACCAACCTCACGCAAGCATTGAGTGGTGCAGCTCCCGGTGTGCAGGTAGGAAATAACTCCGGGCAACCGGGTACAGGTCCTTCATTGCGTATTCGGGGTATTAGTTCTATCAACGGTGACGATGCAAACACTCCCTTGTATGTTGTGGACGGATCTCCTTACGAAAATGCGCTTTCAAGCATTAATCCGGAAGATATCGAATCTATTACGATTTTAAAAGATGCCTCTTCTGCCGCACTTTACGGTGCGCGGGCTGCTGCGGGTGTGGTCATTATCACTACCAAAAGCGGTAAAAAAGGAAAACCGACATTCAATATCAAAGCGACACAATCGTTTACGCATGTAGGTATGGAATTTTATGATTTGATTGGACCGGAAGATTTTTATGTTATAAACTGGGAAAAACTTCGTAATCAATATGGAATATCGCAAGGGGTGCCAATGGATATTGCTGCTAAACTGGCATCAGGTATCCAATCTGAATACCAAGCACCCGGGAAAAACCCGGCACATTACGATTCTGTATATGATGCTTTGCGTTACAATCCTTTTAATGTAGCCAACAATGCCATCGTGGGTGAGGACGGAAAATTTAATCCCAACGCTCAATTTATGTGGGGTGACGATATGGATTGGGTAAACAGTGTAAGGCAATTAGGTCTTCGCGAAGAATACACCATGAGTTATTCGGGCGCTAACGACAAAACGGATTATTTTGCTTCTGCCGGTTATCTGAACGAAAGAGGTTACATGAAACAATCTTATTTCAACAGAATGTCGGTGCGTGCCAATATCAATTCAAGAGCAAACAATTGGTTGAAAGTCGGATTAAATATGAATGGAAATATCAGCGACGGCATGAACCCAAGTGCAGGTAGTCCGTATTATTACCCACTCTATATGGCTCCCATCTATCCTTTGCATGTACACGACCAGGCTACCGGCGATTATGTGCTAAGTAGTACCGGCGAAAAATTATATGATTTCGGCGGTGGGATGTGGGGTCAACCCATCCGTCCAATCAATTCGAGCCACAACATTGCCGCCGAACTTCCGGAATATCAAGACAAATTCCGCCGTTCATTGATGTCGGGAAAAACGTATGCAGAAATTACTTTCCTCAAAGATTTCACTTTTACTACCAATTATTCGGCAGATTTAAATACATATTACAGTACCGATTATACAGCGAAAATGGAAGGGATTGCTTCTCCGGGAAGACTTACCAAACAGACTTCGCAACGTTTGACTTGGAACTTCAATCAATTATTGAAATACCAAAAGTCATTCGGCAGTCATAATGTTGACCTGCTTGCCGGTCATGAAGCCTTCAGTACCAGTATTTTCGATATGTCGGGAGAGAGGTCTCAACAAATGAGTGCCGGTATTATAGAATTAAATAATTTCTCTGAACTCAATTCTTTAGGCTCGTACACCAGAGACTACCGTACAGAAGGTTACATTTTTAGAGGTAATTACGATTACGAAGGCAAATATATCGGTTCATTCTCTTATCGTCGTGATGCCAGTTCTAAATTTTACGCAGACACCCGTTGGGGCGGATTTTGGTCGATCGGACTTGCTTGGCGGTTGGATAAAGAATCCTTCATAAAAAGTATTGATTTTATAGACCTGTTCAAACTTCGAGGTTCTTACGGACAAGTGGGTAATGATAGTGGTGTCGGCTACTACGCTTGGCAATCGTTATATTCGTTACGCCCCAATGCCGGCGTACCGGGATATGCAATGACTTCTCTCGGTAATAGAGGATTGCAATGGGAATCAAACAATAACTTTGACGCTGCACTTGAATTCGGATTCCTTAAACGTTACTCAGGGTCTGTTGAATTCTTCAACAAAGAGTCAAAAAACATGCTTTATGACAAACCTTTGAATCCATCCAGCGGATTTTCTCAAATATCAGAAAATGCTTTCTCGATGTACAATCGGGGAATTGAGGTTGAACTCGCCGCAGATTTATTGAGAAACCGGAACGGATTCAACTGGACTTTGCGTGCTAATGCCACCCATTATGAAAACAAAATTACTAATATGCCTGTAGAGCCTTACCGCAATGGTACCAAAAAAATTGAGGTGGGGCATTCCATTTACGATTTTTCACTTAAGCATTTTATAGGTGTCAATCCGGAAACCGGTTTGAGCATGTACACGCCCGACCCGACCCTGAATCCGGACGTTCTTGCAAACTTGCCTACCTATAATGATAAACCGTACACAACCGACATCAATCAAGCCGGTTATGAATACGGGCCCAGTGCTATACCGAAGGTTTATGGCGGTATTTCCACCACTTTGTCATACAAGGATTTAGCCCTCACTATCCAGACCAGTTACCAGTTTGGCGGAAAGATTTATGATTCGAACTATCGGACATTGATGACTTGGTCGAGCACTACTTTCGGTTCCAATTTCCACAAAGACATACTCAATCGTTGGCAAAATCCGGGAGATATTACCAATGTGCCGAGAATGGATGCTACAGACAAGGTTGCAACCGACCAAGCCGGAGCCAATTCCGACAGATGGTTGGTCAGCAGTAATTATTTTGAACTGACTTCCATGAATTTGAGCTATAGTTTACCGAAAAAATTTACAGATCGCTTGGGCTTGAAGAAACTGACCATTTATGGTACTGGGGATATGCTATACCGTTATACCGCAAAGAAAGGTTTGAATGTTCGATATAGTTATAATGGAACGGTTGGAGACGGATACCTTCCGGCAACTACTTATACTTTAGGTTTAAATTTATCTTTTTAAAATTATAAAAATATGAAAAAATATATATTATTTTTTGCTGCATTTTGGATGACAATCGCCTCATCTTGTGACTCCGAATTTCTGGAAACACATTCCACACAAGGAGTAGATGAGAGTAATATTTTCACCAATATTGAAAATGCAACCGGTGCCTTGGAAGGCACTTTCAAACTGATGTACCGGACAGGTACTTCTCAAAACTACATGGGTTATGAAACCATGCTCGTTATGAGCGATTTGATGGGAGAAGATATTCTTTTCGGAAAAAGCACCACGCTGTTTTTACAATCATACAACTGGAGTGTGCATCGCAATGTTACAAGTGCGATGATGAACTATTGCTATCGCTATCATTACGAAATTATTGCCAATGTCAATACCATTATTGCCAATATTGATGACGTAGATGGTGCACAAAGCGATCGGGATTATATCAAAGGACAAGCCTTGGTTTTACGCGCAGCACATTATTTTAATCTGGTTCGTATGTGGGGTGTCCGTTACGATGCAGGAAAAAATAATACGCAACTTGGCGTACCTCTTATTTTGACGCTCGAAGATGCACAAGAGCCTCAACCACAGGCAACGGTAGAAGAAATTTATAAAGCTATCAATGATGATTTGGACGAAGCTATCGAATTATTGAAAATTCCTCATTCACGTACCAACAAGATACACCCAAATCAAAGTGTAGCCAACGGAATGAAAGCAAGAGTATTGCTTTCCCAAGGCAAATGGGCGGAAGCTGCCAAATATGCTAAAGATGCGCGCACAAATGAATACACTCTTTCCCAAACAATCTTTACGGAAACACCTGCACGCTTTTATACTCAGGATAATACGGAATGGATGTGGGCAACTAAACGGATAGAGGCGGAACGTGATGGATTTTCCACACTTCAGGTATTCTTCGGCAATACGGACGCCGTCACTTCACGCAATGGACCTAAAGTTATATACAACTATCTGTATCACAAGATTAGTGAAACAGACAAACGGAAAGGAATGTTTGCTGCAACAAAAGCAATTGCTATGAGTGCTGCATTTATTAGACCTCAACCAACTACAGACGTTCCGGCATATTACAATAATAAATACATGGTGCCTGACCACAATTCGCCACAGGTGGACTGCCCCTATATGCGTGTAGCGGAAATGTATCTTATGGAGGCTGAAGGATTGGCAAGAGCAGGCGGACACGATGCCGAAGCACAACAAGCCCTTTATGACTTGATTATCACTCGTGACCCCGCTTACACAAAATCAACCAATACTGGTCAAGCATTGATTGACGAGATTATGTTGCATCGCCGCATCGAATTATGGGGAGAAGGTTTCCGTTACTTCGATTTAAAACGCTTGAATGAGCCGGTGATACGCAATCTGCAAGCCACCCTGCCTAATGGAAAAACAGAAGCATCCAATCACAATGCGTCTTGGGCGCAATATTTGGAAATTCCTGCTGGAGATAAGAAATGGCAATACCTTTTTTCGGATAATGAATTAGACAATAATCCACATATCATTCAAAACGAAATGTAAAATTTAAGAAAATTGAGAAAATGTCACTATGGGCTTGGTTCACAGTGACATTTTCTTGATTAATAAAAACTATGACACAAAAAAAGAAAAAATTCCCGCTATATCTACAGATATTGGCGGGAATGATTTTGGGTATTATACTTGGGATTATCGCTCTGCAATTCAAGGGCGGTATCCCTTTTATTCAGCATTGGATTTATCCATGGGGAAAACTTTTCATCCGGTTGCTGCAACTGATTGCTGTGCCTTTGATAATTGTTTCATTGGTCAAGGGAATGATCGGACTCAAAGACATTACTGCATTTTCAAAAATGGGCGGGCGGGCGATTCTTTTCTATTTTTCCACATCGATTCTGGCCGTTTCGCTTGGTTTGTCAATGGGTTTATTGGTAAAACCGGGGAAAATAGTGGATAAAACAAAAGTAGAACATATTCAGCAGGCCTATCAAACAGCAGCGGCGGAAAAAGGAGCGCTTGCCGAACAATCGAGAGAGCAAGGCCCTTTGTCCTTTATCGAAGAAATCGTTCCTTACAATGTTTTTGAGGCAGCTACGAATAACTCCAAGATGCTTCAGGTTATCTTTTTCATCCTCTTCTTCGGAGTGGCCGCGTTGGCGGTCAAGCCGGAAAAAATAAAGCCTGTGGTCGATTTGTTCGATTCGCTCAATGACATTATTCTCCGGATGGTCGATTACATTATCCGCTTTGCACCCATCGGTGTAACGGCTTTAATGGCAGGCATTGTCGCCGATTTCAAAGGCGACCTCAGCATCTTTTCGGCCTTGGGCGTTTATGCCTTGACGATTGTGGTCTCGCTATTGCTTCTAATGTATTTCTTCTATCCTCTGTTCATTCATTTTTTTACAGACGTAAGCGTGAAGAAATTTCTTCAATCCATGTATCCGGTGCAGTTGTTCGCCTTTACAACCAGCAGCAGTGCAGCCACTTTGCCGGTAACAATGGATGTGGTAAAAAACAAATTGGGCGTATCGGAAGACATTGTTTCTTTTATTATGCCGGTAGGCGCAACGATCAATATGGACGGAACAAGTTGTTACCAGACCATTGCCGTTTTGTTTATTGCGCAGGTATTGGGGATTGATTTGAGCATCAGCCAATTGTTGGTCATTGTCGGGATGAGTATTCTTTCTTCCATCGGTACGCCGGCTATTCCGGGCGGCAGTTTTGTGATCCTAAGCATCGTGTTGGCATCGGTAGGCATTCCCGCCGAAGGCCTGGCATTGATTCTGGGCATCGACCGGCCCTTGGATATGTTGCGCACTTCGGTAAACGTTACCGGCGATTCGGTGATTGCAGCTATTATTGATAAGAAATGACTTTGTTGCAACGGTAGTCAATCCGGTATTTTTCTTATCTATCGTAGCATATAAAATCAACTCATTAAAGCATCCGAAATTGGAATCGCTGCGGTGGTAATTGTTATCATGGTAACCGAGCGTAGCGAGTGGAGACATCTCCTGATAATCGTTAAACACTAATTGGGAAATTTGTCGTACACCCATTTGATGCTTTTATTTGCAGTTTTCAAGAAAAAAATATATATTTGCATTTTGAATATAAACTATGAATGATATGAAAGCCCTGTTTCCTGCAAAAATGTACTTATTTTCATGCCTGCTGTTAGCGATATGTTTTTCTTGTTCAAAATCTGCTAAAGAGCTTGAAACACTTTTTAATCAAGTAGAAAGCATTGTCGAGCAACAGCCGGATAGCGCGCTGGCGTTACTGAATACGATTTTATTTCCCGAAGATTTGAAGGAAAGCCGGTATAATCAATTTCTGCTTTTACAGATACAGGCAAAAGACAAAAGTTATCAGGATATTACATCCGATACGATTATTTTTAAAGTAAAGGAGTATTATATTCAAAAGAATGATTATCCAAATGCAAGCTTGGCTGCCTATTATTGCGGACGTGTGCTATATGAACAAAAAGAATATGAGAAGGCCATACAAACGTTTTTGGAAACGGCGAATCATGCAAAAAAAATCAATAACGAAACTTTGGAAGGGCTTTGCCTGTATTCTATTGGTGAAATTCATTACAACCAATATCTATTTGACAATGCGATTGAAAAATTCAAATCCGCCCTATCTTGCTATAGTAAATTTCCCGAAAAATATAAACGAATATCACAAACTTTCAATATCATCGCAAATTCTTTCTTTATCAACAAGCAAAGAGATAGCGCTTTCGTTTATTATGACAAAGCATTACAAGTGGCGAAAAAACACAATGATATTGAGGAGCAAATAACAATTTTACAAAATACCGGAGCAGCCTATAAAGAAATTAATAATTTACAATTGGCTAAGGAAAATTTACTGACAGCAAAGGCGATGATAACTGATAAAGAAAACGCATTTGTTTTTTTTAATTTGGCTCAAGTTTATAACGATCTGAATATAAAAGATTCGGCGGAATATTATATAAATACCGCATTGCCTTTATTTAGTGAAGATAAAAATAAATCTTCCCTTGCCGGAGTATATGGATTGTTATCTCGAATGGAAGAGAAGAACAAAAATTTGGAAAAAGCTTTGGATTATCAGCGTAAATACACAAAACAAATAAGTGCAATTTTTGGCGAGAGAAAAGATGAAAACATAGCAGAAATTCAAAAAAAATTTGATTTTGAACCCATTCAGAATGAAAAAAATAAATTGCTTGTCCAAAGGCAGTGGATATTTCTGATTATTTCCGTTCTGTTTTTTGCCATCGTCAGTATTTCTTTTTATCTCTACCGGAAATATTATCAGGACAAAACCGAGCGATTGAAACTGCAAATACATTTATCTGCACTTGAACAAAATAATCTTGAATTACAGGAATTAACAAATAGTCTGAATAAAAAGGAATCTATCTCCAAAGCGCTGCTATTTGAAAATTTAGAAATATTTAAACGGGCCAATTCAATGGAATACGATTTGGAAATAAAGAAAACAGAAGCAGTATCTCATATAGAACACGTCCGGAGAATAAAAGAAATCCTTTACGGAAAACAAGATTATGACTGGGATACATTATACCGGGTTTTGGATAACGTATATCATAACCGGTTCTCGGAAATAAGGCAAGAATATCCCTGCCTGACCGAAGAAGAGTTTAAGATAGTTTGCCTGACATGCAGTGATTTCGACAACATAAAAATAACCTATATTTTAGGTAGAAGAATCAGCGAACATACCGTGCAGCAAAGAAAATCGCAAATTCGTCATAAATTAGGGATAGAAAACAGGGGCGATATGAAAGTCTTTTTCAATATTAAAAGTCCTGACAAGAAAAAATAACTACATGACAACTATATGTTAAAAATCATAATACGCTAATAAACAGATTGTTAAAAAATGCAATCATCAAAAATAACTATATGAGGACAATATGCTATTGCATAGAATAAAATTGAAAAATAACTTTGAACCGAAATTTTAATTTTTTATCAGATGAAACACGTTTTATTATTTGTATTATTTTTTTGCGGATTATTTAGTTTTCCGCCTGCTTACAGCAATCAAACCGGTATGAACTTTTCAGGGATTGAAGAAGAAGAAATGGTGTTGCATGGAAGTTTTCAAAATAATCCGCTTAGGTCGTTATCCATGCCTTTCTCAGTAACAAAAACAGCCAATCAGATAATAGTGGATTATCTGCAAAGTTTGACTAACATTACGCTTACGGTTTTAAATGAATATGGGGACGTAATGTATTATGACATAGTGTCTCCCTCTATCAATGGACAATTGGTCATCAATATTTCGAATTGGGAGGAAGGGTCTTATACCATTTCCTTTTCCAATAATTCCGGTGGATGTATTTACGGTAATTTTGAGATTCAATAAAACGATATGAAATTTCCATTTTTCATGCAATTGGATGCAATGGATTGCGGGCCGTCCTGCCTGCGAATGATTGCAAAGTATTACGGGAAAAGTTTTTCCGTACAGCAATTGCGTGAAAAATCACATATTCTGCGAACGGGTGTCAACTTGTTGGGGCTTAGCGAGGCCGCCGAAAGCATTGGATTCAGGACAACTGCCGTCCGCACGTCTATTCAGAAGCTGAAAGAGCAAGCCAAACTGCCCTGCATCATCCACTGGAATCAGGAACATTTCGTCGTGCTGTATAAAATTACGAAGAAAAAAGACAAGTATTTCTTCCACCTTTCCGATCCCGCCTACGGTTTGATTACCTACGAAGAACAGGAGTTCAAAAAATGCTGGATTACCACCGTACAGGGCGGAATAGAAAAAGGGGTCGCCATGTTTGTGGAAACCACACCCCAATTTTACGAGGCGGAAGCAATCAAATACGAAGGAATATCCCTCTGGTTTTTGCTGAAATACATAAAACCTTACCGGTCGATGATCAAGCAGTTAATCATCGGTCTTTGTCTTGGAAGTTTGTTGCAATTGGCGCTTCCTTTCCTTACCCAGTCTATCGTGGATCAGGGTATCGGACACCGGAAACTGAATTTTATACAGTTGGTATTGATTGCACAATTGGTGCTGGTTGCCAGCCGTATGCTGGTCGAAGTTATCCGGCGCACCATACTGTTGCATATCAGTACGCGGGTAAATGTCTCCTTAATCTCGGACTTCCTGACCAAACTGATGAAGCTGCCGATGCGCTTTTTCGACAGCAAACTGGCGGGCGACCTGATCCGGCGCATCGAAGACCATAAACGCATCGAATCCTTTCTTACACAATCTGTGTTAAGCATCCTGTTCGCTTCCATTACCATCGTGGTATTCGGCATTGTGCTGGCGGTTTACGACCTGAAAATATTCCTGCTTTTCCTTGTGTTCAGTATATTGTATGTCGGGTGGGTAAAACTGTTTATGAAAAAACGCGCCGACCTGAACCGGAGAAATTTCGAGCAGATGGCCTTGCATCAGAGCAATCTGATGCAGTTGATTTATGGGATGCAGGACATCAAACTGCTGGGCTGCGAAAAGCAGAAACGCTGGGAATGGGAAGGCATTCAAGCATCCCTGTTCCGGATAAGCATCAGTTCGCTGAATCTGGGACAATGGCAACAGGTAGGCGCAGTGCTGATTAACGAAGTAAAAAACATCCTGATAACCGTGTCTTCCGCTATCGCCGTGCTGGACGGCAACATCACGCTGGGCGCCATGCTTTCTATCCAATACATTATCGGGCAGATGCAAAGCCCGATTGAACAGTATGTACTTTTCATGCAACAGGAACAGGACGCCCGCCTGAGTCTGGAACGTTTGGGCGAGATACACGGACAGCCCGACGAAGAACAAAGCGACCTGAATGATATAAAAGATATACAGCCGGAACAATCCATTACTTTCAGGGATGTATCTTTCACTTACGGTTCCCAAAAATCAAAACGGGTCATTGAAAATCTTTCTTTGGAAATACCTTACGGAAAAACGACGGCTATCGTAGGACTTAGCGGTAGCGGGAAAACCACGCTGATAAAGCTGATGCTCGGATTTTACCCGCCTACCGAAGGCGACGTATTGCTGGGAAACAATTCCCTTAAAAATATCAGTTTCCGGGAATGGCGCAGGCATTGCGGCGTAGTGATGCAGGAAGGATACATTTTCAACGATACCATTGCCAACAACATTGCACAGGGCGCGGACGAAATCGACAAGGAACGGTTGCTGTACGCCGTCCGGATGGCGAACATAGAAGAATATATTGAAGGCTTGCCTTTACGATACAATACGAAAATAGGCAATACGGGGCAGGGACTTAGTCAGGGACAGAAACAGCGCATCCTGATAGCCAGAGCCATCTACCGCGATCCGGGATACATCTTCTTCGATGAAGCGACCAACGCGCTCGATACCAACAACGAGCGGATTATACAGGAAAATATGAATCGTTTCTTTAGCGGCAAAACGGTGGTCATTGTGGCGCATCGCTTGAGTACGGTAAGGGATGCAGACAACATTGTTGTGCTGAAACAGGGACAAATAGCTGAAATGGGAACCCATGCCGAACTCATCGGTTTGAAGGGTGATTACTACAATCTTGTCAAAAACCAGTTGGAACTTAGCAGTTAAAGGTATGGATAATAATAAAAACACAACGGAAAAAGATACCCTGCCGCAAATTGAACTGCACAACCGGGAAATAACAGACTTATTGGGCGATGCCCCCGTTTGGCTGATACATACCGGCAGTTACCTGCTTTACGGCATATTGTCCCTATTGATTCTGGGCGCGGCTTTCATCAGTTATCCCGACGTTGTGAAAGGGACGGCGCTTATTGAGGATTTGGCCAATGTGGACTATGTGAAAGCCAATTCGAGTGGGCAAATCGAAACGCTTTTTGTTGAAGATAATTCCATGGTGAAGCGCGGCGATACGATAGGCCTTATCGAAAATCCGGCGCGCTTAAACGATGTTAACCGCTTCTGCCGGGTACTGGCCAATGTGGAACGTTATTACATGACCGGCAATACCAACCTGTTGCGGGTATTCCCGTTCGACCTGATTATGGGCGACATGTCCGGGGCTTACGAAACTTTCACGCAGGCGGTAAAGCATTGCCTGATTTATGACGATTATCATTACTACCCACAGCGAAAAGCCTTTCTTCAAAAAGAAATGGACATTTTAAAGAAAGACCCGGATAAAAATGAGTTGTCCATTCTGAAAGTAGAACGCGAACTTTTCGAACTTTCCGTTTCCCATAAAAGGGATGTTGAGAAAAACAAGGAACAGTTGGAAGTGGCTTATGAAAACATGGTAAACAGTATCCGGAGCTGGGAAGCGCAATACCTTATCCGAAGCCGGAGCGAAGGGCGGGTGGTGCTGGGCGAAGTACGGACGCTGACACGCATGGTCAACAAAGGCGACACGATTTGCTCAATTATCGGCAGCAACAGCGAAAACTTTGTGGCAAGGATGCAACTGGAACAGGAACAGATAGCCGGAATAGAAACCGGCAATCCGGTAAACATCAATCTGATGAAATTTCCTTCACACACTTACGGACATTTAACCGGCGAGATAACTTCCATCTCTTTCATCCCCTACAACAAAATGTATATGGTTGATATAAATTTGCCCGATAAATTGATGACAACAACCCGGAAAGAAATTAAATATGAGTTGGGATTAAGGGGAGAAGCGGAAATTGTTACCTCCAGCCGGAGCGTACTGTCGAGGATATTCACGCCGATTTTCAATCTGTTTAAGACAGCCGGTAAAAATAAATCGAATGTTTAACAACTAAATAACAGTATCATGAAACATACATGTTTAGTAAACGCCATAGCGGATGAAAATTCTCAAATTGGCAATGGTATCGTTGAAAATGTATCCTTCCTGCATCACTACGCCGCAATGCCTGCGCCATTCCCGGAAACTGATATTTTTAAGGGAATTGT